>JARUHJ010000003.1:300000-508771 GCA_029667085.1 Deltaproteobacteria bacterium IMCC39524 | reverse complement strand
GCGAAGAGAGTTTCGTCTTCTACGGCCTGATGAATCAACTGGCGCAACCGGTGAAAATAGTAGGCTGCAGTGTTCTTGTTAACATCAACCAGGGCAGCGGCTGTTCGGGCCGTTGACCCTGAAATAAGGAACAAAACTTGGCGGCCATAGTTTTGTGTATTAAAGAGCTTACTGAATACCTAATACCTCTATCAATAAGAAGTGATTTTTCGTCTCACAAGTCGTGACTTTTGAGAACCTAGTCATCAATGCTTGCCATATGCTCGACGTGCCTAAGCATAAGAGAAAAATAATTTAAACTGATATAGACAGACAGGTCTGTACATGCTAATTTTAAATCATGACAAAGAAAGACAAAAACATAGCTCCTCGCGAGCGGATACTTGAAACGGCAGCCGACCTTTTTTTTCACCAAGGTTTCCGTGCGACAGGCATCAACGAAGTGATTGCCACGTCAGGAGTCGCCAAGGCGACCTTCTACAATCACTTCAGGACAAAAGATGACTTATGCCTGGCATACCTTAGAGACCGCAACACGTCAGAGTATGAAGCAATAAACGCCTTTGTCCATGACCATGACACCCCAGTTGAACGGTTTATGGCAGTCATGAAATCAGTGCAACCGTGGCTTGAAGCAAACAATTTACGCGGTTGCGCATTTCTCAACATGGTGGCAGAGGTTCCCGATCCGAAAAATACTCTACGAAGAGAAGGTCTGCATCACTATGAGAGCCTCAGGAAATTGATACGTACCCTTACCGAGGACTTGATCAATTCGGATACCCAGTCCTATGAGGGTTTTGAAGTACAGGTACTAGCTGATGACTATATGCTAATTCTTGGCGGGGCAATTGCCATGACTGAGATTTACCATGATATATGGCCTGCCATTCAGGGAGTGAAGCTTGTTGAGCGTCTAATCAACCCGGGGTAGATATATTTTTTTACCCCACAGTAAGACAGACATGTCTGTCTGCCATAAAGGAGTATCATCATGAAAACAACAACTGTCGTCAACGGCGTCAACGTTACACAACTCTTCGATACTATTGATGCCATCAAAGGAAACCCGGAAATCTCTAAATTCAAATTTCGTGCAACCAATAAGTGGCAAGCAGGAACCCACAACCAGGCTACTGTTAAATCATTTTATGGCGCACTCCAGGAAGACAACAGTCGGGAGCCGCTGGTCTACGAGATCGATGAACCACCGGTTCTGCTTGGAGAGAACAAAGGGGCTAATCCGGTTGAATACTTGCTGGTCGGGCTTTCAGGTTGCCTAACGACGTCCATGGTTGCCCATGCAGCAGCCCGGGGGATTGAGATCAAGTCAGTCCAGTCACGTCTTGAAGGTGATCTTGATGTACAAGGCTTTCTCGGGCTCTCTGAAACAATTCCGGTAGCTTATCAAGAAATCCGTGTACATTTCAAAATCGAAGCAGATATAAGCGATGAGGAAAAGCAAGAGCTGGTAGAAATGGCACAGAAATACTCACCGGTATTTAATACAATTACTTGTCCAGTCACCGTCAAGGCCGTAGCTGACTAATCCTAAAATGGAAAGGACGCCCTTGCCTGGATCTAGCTGGAATAAAGATGGCCACTTGGTTTGATTACCAGGTGGCCTTAATTTTATAGGTTAAACAACTTCATGAATAACTCTTTCACAAAGAAGACGTTTTTCGTCTCAGAAGTCGTGACAAATAAAAACAGAATCAGGTATCGATAACTTTTGTTAAATTAGCCCCCCCCCCCTTGACTCCAGAACTAACAGGAGAGGATAATTGTTCTAACAGGTCTCGATAAAACCAAACCTGCTGAAAAGTGGGGACGGAAAGCGGCGGATCTCACCTCCTTTCACTACAAGATGGCCGAGCTACCGAAGGACAAATTCTAACGGTAGGCTCGGCTTTTTCTCTTTTAGTGTAAGCGGAGCGGAAAGGGATCAATCATGAAAAGCTCTATCAAGGCGACACTTTCCATTATGTTGGCTATATTATTGTTAACCGCAGCGTCTATTGCCACGTTGGCAGGAAGTGCTCATGCAGAAAAAAGTACAAAAGCACTGATCGAAAATGCGGTTAGTGCTGCCCCGCAGGTGATCACTCAGGATGCCACCATTAAGACGATGGATGGCAAAGTTCTTAGAGAGGGAACAAACGGATGGAACTGCTACCCTGAAACCGCAACAACCGGACCAATGTGCAACCAAGCTCAATGGGATAAAGTGCTAGGTGCTCTGATGAAGCAGGAACCGGTCACGGTCGATGAGCTTAGTGTCTCCTATATGCTGGCCGGTGAAGGAGACGCCATTGGAGTCAGTAACACTGACCCCTTTGCCCCCAAGCCGACTAACGATAATGACTGGGTCAAGGAAGGGCCACACTTGATGATTCTGGTGCCCGATCAGGCCTTGCTTGAAGGGCTGTCCACTGACACGAACGATCCGGTCTACGTGATGTGGAAAGGGACTCCTTACGCCCACATCATGGTTAAGGTAGCGGCTCAGAAGTAACGGATCAAGGAGCTGTGTTAAAAATGGCCACCAACGATCGAACCTTGGTGGCCATAGTTTTATGTATTAAACAGCTTACTGAATACCTCTATCAATAAGAGGCCGCTTTTCTTCTCGGAAGTCGTGACAAATAAGAAACGACCCCTGGGAATAATCCACGGAGGTTTAGATTCAAGAGAGGATCCTCTGAATGGTTTCAATGACCATCGATGACTTGTAAGGTTTTGTTATATACATGTCGGCGCCAGCCTCCTTACCCATGACACGGTCTTCCATGCTCTTTTTTGCTGTAAGCATGACCACTGGAATATGACGGGTCGCCTCGTTATTCTTTACCTGCCGACAAACCTCTAAGCCATCAATCTTGGGAAGCATAATATCAAGCAGAATCAGGTCTGGGTTCGTAGTTACCACTGCCTCTAATGCTGCCTGACCATCCATTACTCCTTCGACATTGTAACCCCTCAAGGTCAGCAGTATACTTTGAAGTTTCAATAGAGATTCTTCGTCTTCAACAACCAAAATCTTCTTCTTAATCACAGGAACCTCCACATTTAAGTCTGATTCGATTGTCATATTTTTCCTCCCGTTCAAACCGAACCATTAGTTCGCTTTAACATATAAAACAGAATGTGCTGTCCATGGGAATCAGATCACTCCTGTATTACAAAGAAAGGCCACCAAGGATCGAACCCAGGTGGCCATAGTTTTGTGGATTAAAGAGCTTACTGAATACCTCCATCAATAAGAAGCCGGTTTTCGTCTTAGAAGTCGTGACTTTTGAAAATATAACGCAGCCTGTTGGCGAACCTGCTTCGATCGCTGGGGACCCTGGCTCGAACCCAGTCAACCCGATCAGTATTTACCTAGAGCGACCTTCTTGGGGTAGCTTACGGAATGGAGGTAGGTTGGTTTGTGGAGCTAAAACAATAAAACAAGAATAATGTCTCTTAATTCTTTTAGAAAAGTTGTCAATGACAACCCCCTCTTTGTAGAAAGCGGGGGTTGTCATTGACCTAACAACATGGCAAGAGCTCAATAAGCCCTAAGTAACTCTGTCGACTAACTTTTCGCTATAGTAAACAAAATATCGGTTATCAACTAAACTTAGAACTCGACAGCGAACGTCGACAGTTCTTTGAGGGTCGACCCCTCGATTACTTCAAGTGGCCTTAGTCATGTGGTGCCCTAACGTTAAGAGACGCGGTACTGGAGTTTCCTGATTCATCAGTGGCAGTTATTACCACGGTATAAACACGCCCAGTCCCCTTTCCAGATCGTTCAGCACGGAGTTGGAAGGTTATGAGCCCAGAGCTCTGATCAATTGTAGGTCCAATAATGTCAGGAATTGTCGAACCATCACCTTCAGAATCAGGTAGCTCGCTACAGCTTGCAAGGGCCGAAAGTTGGACTTGCGAGTCACTATTGTCTGAAACTTGTGTGCTGATAGCAACCTCGACAAGCTGGTGGTTAGGGGGCCAGAGAAGGCTGTTTGCTGTGTTTACGCTCAGTGCCGGGGCCAGTGTGTCAATGACCGTGACCGTTGCAATCGTCGCAAACGTTGAGTTAATTCCATCTGATACTTCAAGTGTAATTTCATGGTCACCCAAATCTAAACCGGCAAGGTAAATCTCAGGGACGGAGACAGGAAAACCACCCTGCAAAGTAGCTACCGTGCCGGTATCGAGTACTGCATCAGCTTCTAGCCAACGGTAAATAAGGAGATCGCCATCGAAATCAGAGGTCGTTCCCGAGAGAGTGAGGGTGTCACCCAGCTGAATGGTTGCACCACCGTCAATGGCCGCGACAGGAGCTGCATTTTCAACCGTCAAGACCATTTGGTCCGTGGATGTAACCTGTCCGTCACTGACTTCGAGGGTCAGAATATGTGGGCCAATGCTGAACTGGGGTACGATCGCAAGTGGAAGGTCTGCTTCGCCGTTAGGCCCCGCAGGAGCAAACCCTATGAGTTCGTCGTCACTATCCTTCCAACGGTAATTCAGGAGGTCACTGTCAGAATCGGAAGCTCGGCCTTCCAGAATGGTCGTGACAACAGCACTGCTAGTGACAGACACATTTGGACCGGCCAAGGCTATTGGCGCAGCATTAGCCTGTTTGACTAGTGCACGAATGTTATCGACATACTGATCTTGCTGTGGGAAGTCGAGTTTAATCGTGTTGACAGAAATCTGCTGTGCGTCGGGATCGGCTACAGTAACAATCTCTTCTCCATCAAGGTAACCGGTAACGGATTGTGGGCTAAACCGGAGGGCGATAGTATGCCAAGTATTTAGAGCATAGCTTGTCGGGGTTGGAATAAAGATTTTTTGAAAGACGATCTGACCGTCTACTACTTTTTCCAAAATAGCGCGATATTGGTTCCAATTGCCAGGGTAAGCTTTAGCGCTATCGTGGGAGAAATGAAAATTATAGTAAGAATTAGAACCGTCCGTGGCGAAAATTCGTGTTAAACCATCGAAAGGGAAAACCCTCAAAGGGAAAAATCGATATTCGAAATAACCAGTGTCCGATGCGACCTGTAATAGCCGCTCTATACCGACATTTGCATTGTCTCCCGAGGTAATCAGGAGTTGCTGATTAGCAGAGTCATAAGAAACATCGCCGTAATTAGTTTGTTTGTTAACGACGTAATTGCTAAGAGTGTTACTACTAAAATCGTCCTGTAGAATTTCGACAAGTGGCGGTTTGATTAGTGCACGAATGTCGTCGACATACTGATCTTGCTGTGGGAAGTCGAGTTTAATCGTGTTGACAGAAATCTGCTGTGCGTCGGGATCGGCTACAGTAACAATCTCTTCTCCATCAAGGTAACCGGTAACGGATTGTGGGCTAAACCGGAGGGCGATAGTATGCCAAGTATTTAGAGCATAGCTTGTCGGGGTTGGAATAAAGATTTTTTGAAAGACGATCTGACCGTCTACTACTTTTTCCAAAATAGCGCGATATTGGTTCCAATTGCCAGGGGAAGCTTTAGCGCTATCGTGGGAGAAATGAAAATTATAGTAAGAATTAGAACCGTCCGTGGCGAAAATTCGTGTTAAACCATCGAAAGGGAAAACCCTCAAAGGGAAAAATCGATATTCGAAATAACCAGTGTCCGATGCGACCTGTAATAGCCGCTCTATTCCGACATTTGCATTGTCTCCCGAGGTAATCAGGAGTCGCTGATTAGCAGAGTCATAAGAAACATTGCCGTAATTAGTTTGTTTGTTAACGACGTAATTGCTCAGTGTGTTACTACTAAAATCATCCTGTAGAATTTCGACAAGTTCATCAGCATACGTTGTCCCTCCGCTGAGCATCAAACCGACGAACATCACTCCCGCTAAAAGCCTCATGCAATGTTTCATTGTAAACCTCCCGTTTTCAAGAAATTCCGTCACCTGTCATATTTAACTGAAACATGGCCCACAGTGAGCCTACGATTAAAACTAATATAAGCTTAAAGAGCTTGAATTGAGCGCTAATATCCACTGTCATTTTGAAATTTGAATTATATAGCGAAAGGTGACGGCAGGAGAGCGCCAATAGACACCCACATCTCACTTACCCCTACTTATAAAACCTATACATTAAAATTACGTAATCTGTCAAAGTAATAATCCTGTTTAAATCCACTCAATACTCGCCTTTCTACATATACCAGCCATTTCCTCCTCCCGGTATCAATGTAATGTGATGCCCTGATCAATCAAAGAAAATGACCAACTGCTACCAGTTGGCCATAATTATGTGGATTAAAGAATGTCTCAAGCACCTCTATCAATATCTAGCCAAAGATTTCTTCCTATAATTCCTGCTGCATTGTTTGGATGTGATCAGATTGATAAAAATGCCGATTTTCTGTAAACTCTGATAAATAAAAATGGCCGCTCGGAATTGATCCAGGCGGCCATCGTTTTGTGTATTAAAGAGCTTACTGAATACCCCTATCAATAATAAGCCGGCCTTCTTCTCGGAAGTCGTGACAAATAACCAGCAAGATACGGTTATTAAGAGTTTACATGGTACTAGTATGGACTCTCTAATGATGTATTGCGAGATAATGATATCCCGATTTTTTCAGCATGCTCGACCAGCTTTCGGTAAATATCAGGATTGTTCTGTTGCAGTTCGCAGGCGCCCTGACAGAAGCTTGCAGCATCTGAAAATCTTTGATGCTTAATCAATTCAGAAGTAATCTGACTCAAAATCCCGCCGTCCTCTTCTTTCTTGGTCACGAGTTGACGATAACAGCTTAAGACCTCATCCATTTCACCGCGCATTGCGTGTAATTTAGTCAAGCCCAGCAGGCTGAATTTATCGTAACCACTCTTGAGGTTCTTCCGGTAAGTTGCCTCAGCAGCGGGCAAGTTACCAATGTTCCGATAAGCGTCCGCCAGTCGGGCGAGCATATCGACACTGCCATGTTCCCTCTCAAGAAGCCGTTCCCATAATGATATGGCCATCGGGTAATTGCGCTGCCACCGATAGTAGTGTCCGAGGCCGAACAGGGCATAGACGTTATTACATTCCAACTTGAGGGCTTTCTCGTAATATCCGCGGGCCTTCTCATACTCCCCGCGATATCTGTGAAGATTGGCCACAATGGTCAGAATGTTGATCATCTTGGGGTTTTTTTCCAATACCCGCTCGTAATTCTGGATGGCCAGTTCATCTTGCCCATTTTTCTGGTAAAGGTCGGCAAGTCCCATTAAGGCGTAACTGTCTTCCTTTTTGATACTGAGAGTCTGGTGGTAGAAGGTCCTAGCCCGGTGATGGTTGCCGAGAGCTTTATGTCCATCTGCAATTCGAGTTAACACGAAAATGTCCCGGGGTCTAAATTGGATGTAACGTTCCCAGAGTGTCAATGCCTTATCAAGCAAACGTTGGCCGCGGAAGGTGTCTCCCATACCGCGCAGAGCAAAGAGATTGTCAGGGTCGATTTCTAGAACTCTTTGGTAGTATTGGGCTGCCTTAGAAAAGCATTTCAACCGGCTCAAAGTATCGCCTAGACCAGTGAGGATATATACGTTGTCTGACTCCAGCTCATACGCTGCCTCGAACAGAGAGCAGGCCTCAAGATATCTTTTTTCTTTAAATAGGCGGTGACCCTGCCTGGAGAGTTCTAAGACCTTTCTATGCTCTGATAATTCGTCTTTGGAACGCTGCGTATGGCTTTTGGGGTCCATTTTAGCTCACGTTATCTTTGTTGTGATGTGGTTAATAGAAAACTAAACTTATCAGACACCTGACATTTAAGCATTAATTTTTAAATCAGGGTATGGTTCTCACTGGTCGGCCTTTAAGAGACAGGCCTACCAACCCAAACCAAAATATTCGCCCACGCACGGGGTTCTTACAAGACCTGATAAATAATAAATGGCCACTCGTTAGCAGATGGCCATCATTTTGCGGATTAAAGAGCTTCTTAAATATGTCGATCAATAAGAAGCCGTTTTTCGTCTCATAAGTCGTGACTTGTAGGAATGTTTAGCTGCCTGTTTCGGGAGCAGGTGGCCGGGGGTTCAAATCCTCTCGCCCCGACCATCTATAGAAAGGCCGTCTCAAACGAGGAGGCCTTTGTTTTTTCGCTCTGCGGTCCCCATCCGGTCCGCTGGTCGCCGTTCGGTTGCCGTTTCTCCTGTCTCCAGGGATATCCCTTTCCAGCTATAGCATGGCCGGTCCGGGGCGGGCGTTCTGGGGCGAGGTTGGCACTGACAGTCTCCTCTTACTCTCTTCTTGACATCTGGAATCAACCCGTTATTTTTTGTTAAAGTTGAAGATGTCGATTTGCATCGTCACAATGGAGCGACGATGTATTTCCACTCATCAGGGGAGGGTTTCATGAAGAAGCAGTTCGTTGTTCTGTTGGCACTGACGATGTTCATCGGGTTGGGTGTGTCTGCTGCGTTCGCTGCACCATATGTCTCAGGCAACGTGGGTGCGGTATGGGTTGAGGATTCGGACACTAAAGATGATGTCGGTGACGAAGCTGAAATTTCATTTGATACTGGTTTTGGAATTACTGCTGCAATTGGCAACGCTTACGAAAATGGACTTCGTGGTGAGGTTGAATTTGGGTACAGAACGAGTGATGTGGATGATTTTGACTCAGATTTAGGATCTGGATCAAATAATGGGGATATTTCGACTGTTTCTTTGATGGTAAATGGCTATTATGATTTTATGCCAGAAGAAACGATCTGTCCTTTCATAGGCGCTGGCATTGGTTACGCGAATGTTGAAGGTGATTTCGATGAACTAGGCAGCGAAGATGATAATGTTTTTGCCTATCAAGTTGCCGTAGGTGTTGCCTTTGCTATAAATCCGCAAACGAAAATTGACGTCCAATATCGATACTTCGATACAGATGATGGTGATTTCGATGATCTTGAAGTTGAATACGGCACCCACAACGCGATGCTAGGTGTGCGCTATAGTTTCTAATAATCCATTAGATTAAATTCCAAAGGCCGGGGCTCCCACCTCGGCCTTTCCCTTTGCAGCGCCCCCTCAGTAGCACTCCCTGCGTAGCCCCTAAATTTCCCCTCCGGACCGGATCTGGACCGGCGTTCCAGTCGAATTTTCCGCAAATTAATGGTTGACCACAGAGATCATCGGAATGGTATTGCATGTTGTCCCATATGGTTTGAAAGTGTAGAGGAAAGCCCTCGCAGGCCCGGTGGCAGAATGCCTGCGATGTAAGAATGCCCCCGATCCGAAGATTGAGGGCTTTAGTGTTTTATAAATGGTGACTTAAAAGAAATGCCCTGATCCGTATTTTCGGGCTCTCGTATTTCTCGAGGGGCCATGCAATAGGGCAATAATAACCCGTTCAGTTTTTTATGTTTTTTAAAGGCAGCGTAAAGCTAAACACGCTACCTTGTTCAAGCTCGCTTTGAACTCTGATCTCCCCTCCCATCAACTCGGTCAATCCTTTTGAAATAGCCAACCCCAATCCAGCACCTCCATGTTTGCGAGTCGAAGAGCTATCCACCTGCCTAAAAGACTCGAATATATCTTCCAACATGTCTTCGGAGATTCCCATGCCGGTATCAATCACGTTAAATTGCAGGTTGCCATCATGGCGTATGACATTTACCGTGATCTCGCCTTTCTCTGTGAATTTGATCGCATTACCTATAAGGTTCAGGAGGATTTGGCCAAGACGGTATGGATCACCCAACATGTATTCAGGAACTGATGGAGAAACGTCGAGTGCCAAATTTAGATGTTTCTTTTGGGCTCTATCGTTCATCATCTCGATAGTTTCATTCAAACATTTTCTCACCTTGAATATTTCTTCTTCTAGCTCTAATTGATGGGATTCAATCTTTGAGTGATCCAGAATTTCGTTCAACAATACATAAAGACGCTTTGACGAGATGTGTGCCAAGTCAAGAACTTCTTGACATTTTGGGTCTTTGTCAATTTCCAGAAGGTGCTCAATGGCACTCATGAAAACTGTTATTGGCGTTCTGATTTCATGGCTTATGTTTGCTAGAAAATTGCTCTTGGCAGCATTAGCCTCCTCTGCGGACTTTTTCGCTTCAATCAAATCTGCTTGAGCCTTTTTTCGCTCGGAAATGTCATGAAAGGTGATAACAGATCCGATCACCTCTTCCCCCTTGCGTATCGGGTAAGCAGAGTATTCTGCGTCAAAGTGACTCCCATCCGCCCGCCATAAAACTTCATCATCTACATGAAGCCCCTCACCCCTCAGAAAGGGCTGGTATGCCTTACATTCCTTCTCGGGATATTCTGTTCCATCCTGCCGATGATGGTGAATCAGTTCATGCATATTCTTTCCAAGAAGGTCCGTGTCACTTTCATAACCTAATATTTTTAAACAAGCTGGATTGCAAAAAATGCAATTCCCCTTTTTGTCAAGCCCGTAAATGGCTTCTGCAGTAGAGTTTAGTAACAACCTAGATCTCTCTTCACTCTCCCGTAAAGCATCTGCAATCACGTCTCTTTCATCAATAGTCCGCTCTTGCAGAATGTTCTGATATGCCAATGTGGAAAGCTGTTTTGCCATGAGGAACAAAGCTTGGCACACATTACTAAATTGCTCGGTCGACATGATGTTGACTTCGGCCAGCGCACTTAGAAAGTCCTCCTCGTCTGCACCAATTTCACGGGCGTAGTCCAGCATTCCCTCTACATCCTGTTCTTCATTGCGAACTTGCCCGATCAGCCAGTTGGCAACATGTTTATCGCCTACCATGATGCTGGCACCGCCGTCCCAAAGACCACCGCTTAAACAGGGTTGCATGGTTGGCCCATTAGGGTTGCCCCTCCCCAATAAGGCGTCGGAAGTCATGCAATTATTCAGGCCTTTCTCTGTTTTGCGGATAATGTCTATGCAAAGTCGGCAAAAATTGCTGGGCTTTGTGATTGGGCGTCCATCAGTATTAGTTATTATGGAAGCGACCCCTGATGCCTTGGCAAAAGCGTCTTGAAGACTCTGGATTTCATCAAGATCAAATAAATCCTGAAACTTAATGTTTGTGCTTTCATTTGGAGGGTTTGAAGTCGTTTTCAAGATATTCTGCTCCTGTTCTTTGACTAAAAATATATCATAATTTTCCTGGATTATTTCAGTTGTCTAAGTTTGCAGGAAGGCATGATTCTTACTGAATCTGCCAAGGGAGAAATGGCCACCAAGGATCGAACCCTGGAGGCCATAGTATTAGCTTACTGAAGACCTCTATCAATAAGAAGCCGGTTTTCTTCTCAGAAGTTGTGACATCTAAGAACTAAATATAGCGCCAGGATTGAAATAGTCTTAGTGGGTGCTAATGTATAAGCAAGAGGTGTAAGGCCAAAAAAGGAGGTGTATATTCATGAAGATCTTAGTCAGTAGCCTCATAGCATTGGCTCTGATTCTGACAGCATGCGCACCAGTTAAAGAAGATGCCAGAATCACATCCTTGTATGATAAGTATGATGCCCACTGCAAAGAACATGCGGAAAAAACGATAGGATCTCCAGATGTGGAAAGTATCTACCGTGAGTGCATGGATTACTTTGTAGGAACCGATGTTCATTGCCCATATTGTGTTGTTGATCCACATATGGAGAAAAAATAAAGAACTGTGGCGCTCAATCAGCCCTCACACCTCAAGCCTTTAACTCTAGAAATAGTAAATGGCCACCCATTTTCAGGTGGCCATTTTCGTTTGGATTAAAGAGCCTCTCAAATGTCTTTATCAATCACACGCCCGTTTTTGTCTCGACAGCGGTGGTTTATGAACGTCGCATTAGACAACCATTTTATTGACTCTTCCTTGTTTGTAAAAATCTTGACTGTCAGCCCCCTGTTAAAAGCCACAGCCTCGTAGAACCTCCAGTACTCTTCATATTTGCCCATCTCGTAAAGGATAGCGCCCCTAACAATACGTTGGCTAGGAATTTCAAGAAGATTGGAGAGCTTTTCAATAAGCGTGGAGAGCTTAGTTGTAAAATCATCAGGCAAGGTTTTGTAATTTAGATATAGCTTCCGTGCATCATAAAACACATTAAAGCCTAATTCTGATGCCTTCTTGCGAAGATCTTTCGATAAAACAATTGATTTATCAATATCTAGCTCTCCCTCTAAAGAGCAACCTATAATTTTTCGATCATCGTCAAATTAAATTTCGTTCTTCATCGGTGATCCCTTCGGTTAAATTTTAGGCCATTACTTGGCCAAGAAAATGATAAAGCATTTACCCTATTTAAATCCCTTACCATTCTCAGAAGTCCATACAAATAAGTCACGGCTAATCTACAACGTTTGGGAGTTGAAATCAAATGTGTGCTTGCTCGTAAATCCTCTCATATTGTTTTAAGTGAACTTGATTAGTAGAAGCGCAAAGTTCTTGCTAACCCTGTATTCCAGTAAAGCGAAAAGCTTCCAGCTAGTCGTCATAATTAGGAATAATGATCATGTTAGTTTTAGCCACTTTAAAGGAAGTAGATAAGCATGATAAAATGAGAATGTGCCTATGGGAAGAAAGGAGTAACGTCATGGATACCTATAAATACGAAAAAATTGTCAAAGATGTCGAGTCAGGTGTCGAACACATGGTTCTGAACATCGAGAGAAACGTAGTTGGTAAAGTGGATATGTGTCGCCATGGTTACTTCAACGTGAAGGTTGAAGGTGGTGAGGAGGTTTGGCCAATGGCGAAGTGTAAAGAAATCGATGTGGAGAAAACCAAAAACACTGGACGGTTAAGCACCTTTTGAAGATGACATTTCCTTAGTGCTTAACTTTGAAACTTGAGTATTTTTACCATGGGCATAGCACTGGTTATTTGGTTTTTATTAGTTTTGAGCACTAATTGAGTCGATGTTTGGCTATACAAAAGGCCACCAAGGGTTGAGACCAGGTGGCCATAGTTTTGCGTATTAAAGAGCTTCCTGGGTACCTCTATCAATAATAAGGCTGTTTCCATCTCATATGTCGTAATGCTCAAGGCATTTTACTAATAAAGCTCTTCATCTCATCCGCAGAGAAGCCACGTAATGTCTGTGTGCGCACGTTGCCGAGCGAGCCAACCGTCAGGGATGTAGTCATTGCGGCTTCCTCGGTCCCCTCGACGGTAACCACCAAGTCGTAATTACCCAGAGTCCAATAAGCGCTCTTGACTGTACCGCCCTGAGCTTCCACCAACGCCCTGAATGCTTCAAGTCGTGCCGGTGAATCCTTCACGTTCCGAATGCCTTGATCGGTGAAATTTATAAGGGTAACAAACGTTGCCATAGTCTTCCTCCTCCAGTAGTAGATGTGTTCTGGCGGTTGATATGAATCACCACCAGTGTTCTAGACAATCACATGTTTGTAACTCTGCTTTTAATATCACCTCCTTCTGAAAATGATCGGAGGTCAAAAACAAAAAGACCGACTCCACCATAAGGACAAATATCCTTCAGCGGCTCGGCCATCTTCGTGTCGTTTTTGAGGAGTAAAGATCCGCCACTTTCCGACCACTCTTGCGAGAAGGTTGGCTTTGTCGGGAAACTGTTACCTGTGCTGTTCACGTTAACTCTATAAGCAAAGTTGTCAACCGATTCTAATTATCTACTACAAATTGATAATTTTTATCTTGATGGCGTCAGGTTTCCTTCAGAGGATTATCTTTCTTATTTATCCTCTCGCATTGCTTTGAAGTCTCCAAATTCGCAAAAACACGAAATTCTTGCTGACCCTGACAAATAAGAAAAGGCCACCAAGGATCGTCCCCTGGTGGCCATAGTTTTGTGTATTAAACAGCTTACTGAATACCTCTATCAATAAGAAGCTCGTTTTCGCCTTATATGTCGTGATTTATAGAAAAAATGTGGAGTATGTCGTGCTTGATTCAATCACAAGCTAAAGTAGAACGTCGCTCCATTACCGGGAGAGGCTTCAGCCCAGACCTCCCCTCTATGCCGATGTATAATACGCTTAACTGTAGCTAATCCAACACCAAACCCAGTGAAACCATCGGCACCACGAAGCCGCTGGAACGGTTCGTACAGTCTTTGAGACTCCTCCATAGAAAAACCAATACCGTTGTCGCAAATGAAGAATACCTTCTTCCCATCCCTTTTGCTCATTCCAAATTCAATGATAGATTCATGTTGATTTACAGTGAACTTCCACGCATTTTCAAAGAGATTTGTCAGAACGGCTTCAATAAGCACCTTGTCAACACTGGCGACCAAGTTCTCCTCAACTCGGAATGTCACATTACGGCTGGGTTCAGCTAATCGCAATCCTGTAATAACCAAATTTGCCAAGTCAGTAATGTTGACTTTTTCTAGCTTCGGCTCAGTATGTGAAAGACGCGAAAAGTCCAATAGGGCATTGATAAGATGACTCATGTTGAAGGTGCTGTTGGTGATTCTTCTGAGATAATCAATCGCCTGGGGATCAAGTTTGTCAGTTAATAAATCCTGTAGAATTTGGCTATATCCACCGATTACAGTCAGCGGTTTACGCAAATCGTGTGCAATCATATGGTTAAATGCTTCTAGTTCTCTATTTATGTTTTCTAGCTCCCTCGCTCGATCTTCTAATTCGGAATTGAGCCTCTCAACTTCCATTTGTTTTTGTTTGCGAATCGTAATGTCATGAACCATGCCGAACGAGCGAACTATTTTGCCGGTTTCATCTCTAACATGCTCACATTTTTCATGAACGTATAGGACTTTTCCTGACCCCTGTTGTATGATTCGGTGCTCAATTTCATAGTAGTCTCGTCCTTCGCTGAGTGAGTTTGTGTACGCCTCGTTTACCGCATCACGATCTTCTGGATGCACAGCCGCTAAAAATGCATCGTATGAAGCTTCAAACTCGTTTGACTGCAAACCAAATAATCGATAAACTTCTTCCGACCAACTGAGGCTATTGTCAGCCAAGTTGAGTTCCCAACTGCCAAGACTGGCAATTTCCTGAGCACGTTTAAGCCTCTCTTCGCTTTTAGCAAGCTGCTCTTCAATCCTCTTCCGTTGTGTTATGTCGCTACCATATAAATTGACATAACCACGTTCAGCGACAGCAACCATTGCCAATGAGATTGTCTGTTCTCCACAAACCGCCTCTAACTCCTGCCTGAGACCACTTGCCAGAGCCAGAGAGAGTTTATTACAAACGAAACCAGGCACAGCCTCGCCGACGGCACATCGCCACTGTGTCAAAAGGTCTCTCGAAGCATGGTTGGCAAATAATAAGATGCCACCTCCGTCAATACGCAATACAGGACATGGGTTTTCCTCAGGCAACATCTCGATGTCACTTATGATTTTCTGAGGCTGAGTAGACACAACAGAACTCCTCCTTCATTAAGCATTACATTATGCAAAGACAAGTCTTAAATAGCCGTATTTCTATTTATATATCACTTTGCAACAATAGGGTCACTAAGGGAAGTCCTTAAATTTACTGCTCACAAAGACAAACGAGAGACTGTAGCCCCCCCCCAGCAACAAAAAAAACGGCCACAAAATGATCGTCCTAAAGGTCCTACTATTTCTAGCCTGGAGATATTGTCTCTCCAAATTTCCAGTGTTCTATAAACCTTGATATTTAAGAATGCACCTGTGGGAGCTGTAGTGTTCAGCGGTGAAGTGGAGATATTTACTAAAAGTCCTCTTGAATTGTTTTGGATGGGAATATTGGTCAGAAATGTGGAATTACTGCAAACGCTGATAAATAATAAATGGCCACCCAGAGTTGATCCAGGTGGCCATAATTTTGTGTATTAAAGAGCTTACTGAATACCTCTATCAATAAGAAGCCGGTTTTCTTCTCATATGTCGTTATTTATAAGAATGGAGTCACCTCTTCCTTTATGAGGCCCTTATACACGTAATCCCCCCCTCTACAAATAATCCTCCGGAATCATGAAAAAGTTGGCAGAAGTTTAGTTGTCTGAAGACTCCGAAGCTTGCAACCAAAATGCAACCTTTTGTGACAATTTACGCAAAAACAAAAAAACATTATTTGCTACATGTCTCTTATTCTCTGCTTAACCAACAAAAATACCCAGCGATATCCTCGACAAAAGTGTCATGATTTTTTTGTGGATGCGACTTCACAGGTGGTTCACCTTTCGCTCCGCCAGCAACAGCCCTATTTAAGTACCTTTCGTTTGAATTTTTCACCGTTCTATGCATATCAATAATCTCCTTGAAAACCGCGAATCTTAATTACAATGATTCGCTTGGAATTAGCACCAGAGACGACTCGTGTTTCAGTTGATGAGTCACCATTTGCTACTAATTTCTCATAATACCTTTCATCATCAGTTTTAGTCCACTTTTCACAACCTACCTTGTACCTATTCTGAAAGCGTTAAGATACCGATGGAATAAGGCATTAGTCTTTAATTCCAGTCTTCATAGGAGGGAAAACTCCCGAAAATATTTTTAGTCACACCGACTGCTTGCGCTGTCGCGTTACCCACAAACGAACCCAGCCAGTGTACCTACGCACCGCTACCGATATTTAGCTATATCTCTAATCATCAAACCTCTCACAATAAAAGCAAGTAAGGCGTCTCCCTTTTCTGCAAGATGGGAATTACTTTGTTAAAGTTAAGCATCTGAGAACTGCGGAGACGAAGATGAAAAAAATTCAATGGGTAACTTTTGCCTGTATAGCTCTAATAACAGGGCAAACACTCGCCCTCGAGGTTACTTCTCTCGCTCCTATACGCGGCACACCAGGGACGCAGGTGGGCATCAGTGGAGGCCCATTTTCACCAAAGACCCAAACTTTTCTGGGTGAGAGGTATGTCGCCCCTCGAATAATCTCAGAAAACTACATGGACTTCACGGTTCCCAATCTACCACCAGGTAATTATACCCTGACGGTCCAAGACAACACCATGGTTGCAGCGCAACCCTATCAATTCGAGGTGATGTCTCCGACACCTCAGGTGACCGATATAAATCCGAGCATCCTCGATGCCTGCTCCATGGACCCCCTAAATCAGCTACAAATCAATGGACGCAATTTTCTGCAGGGTGCTGTCCTGTTAGTGGACGACCGTGTAGTGCCGAGCCGCGTCATAAGCTCAACCACTATTAACGTTCAACTGCCGGGATTCCAGAAACCAGGAGTGTATGGCGTTTCGGTTAGAAACCGGGATGGTGCGACGTCTCTGCCCCATTCTCTTTGGGTTAATAGCACCCCTGAAAT
Source organism: Deltaproteobacteria bacterium IMCC39524 (assembly GCA_029667085.1). Lineage (NCBI taxonomy): Bacteria > Deltaproteobacteria > Deltaproteobacteria bacterium IMCC39524. The sequence continues at coordinate 491,579 of JARUHJ010000003.1, read as the reverse complement.
CAATAGTGTCGAACGGGGTGCTGACTTCGTAAATCATTATGAAGTAATCATTCATGGGAAGAATTTCCTCCTCAATTCAACCCTTGTGGTCAAGGAACCGGAAGACAGCGCCCTCGGGCAGACCTATCAGCGACTCTCCTCCTTGTCCCCCAAAAGTGCCATGTCACAGGTTAACATCTCGCCGCAAGGGAATCGATTGGTCTATGTTGATTGCCAGACCTTGATCTATTACCGTTACCTCACTTCACGGACAAAAGACCTGGGGCTACAAGTTTTCAATCCAGACGGGCGCAAGTCGGACCAATATTCTGTGGCTTTGCCATAAAAAAAACACTGAGAAGTTGAGGGCGCATTGTCACTACTCCTAAGATTAGAGATTCCTACTGAACACGGTATTTAAGAATGGATCTGTTAAATATATTGGGCTCTGCAGTAAATGTGAGATGTTTACTAAAAGTCCTCTTGCATTGTTTTGATGATAAGAAGAGGCGTGTTTGAGGTGTTTACTAGAAACCCTGCATTCCAGTAAAAAAGGCCACCAAGGATCGAACCCTGGTGGCCATAGATTTGTGTATTAAAGAGCTTACTGAATACCTCTATCAATAATAAGCCGGTTTTCTTCTCGGAAGTCGTGACTTTCGAGATACATTCCCCCACGTATCATTAGAACTAAACTTCACCTAACAACTTTCCTTTTTTTTAAATCATTTTTCAGAGGCAGGGGAAAGTTTTTGTGAGACCTACGAACAACAGATATGACACTGGGATCGTACCCTTGGAATTATGAGCAACGTGGGCATCTTTTATAATTGATCTGATGTCGTTGGTATTCAGATCAAAATTGTTCGGTTTGCAGAAAAGAGGCCGCTTAGTTTGCATATAGGTTGCAAGGCTAGCAGCATTAATCCCCTCATATAGTCCCATGAGGTAGTCATCTACTACACGAATAGAGCCTTTTTCAGATGTCCCATAAATATGCTGCAACTCTTTATATGTGAACTCTGCCCAGCAGTTCGCATTGAATAAAAAAAGACCGATTACAGCTAAACAAAACAATCTTTTCATCTGCATTCCCCCAACTGCGTTTTCCCCATTAAAAATCACATTTCTACAAGAGTGGTTTTGAACATACTGCTCGCTTCCTCCTGACAACAGTTAATCAAATAGGTATATAAATAAGACAATGCCAATTTACATCAAGGAAGAGTTAAGGTCAAAGAGCCGTAATTCTTATTTGTCCTCTCACATTAATTTTAAGGCTTCAGATTGGCCAAAGCGCATAATTCTTACTGACCCTGGAATTTAAGAAAAGCCTTAGGACTCAAGGTAATAGAGAGTTTTCGGGATTAAGCCAATACAAGCGCAGGTAGAATAGAATTGTTTGCAATGAGCATTGCCGGCCATGGAAAGGTTATTTAAACAACCGATCAATCAACTCCCGATACTTCTTCTCAATCACATGCCGCCGCTTCTTGAAAGTATTCGTCAACTCCTCACCAACGGTAAACTCATGCTTGAGGAAATCGATCTTCTGTAACTTCTCGTAAGGCTTAAAACCATTCTTGGCCTGCAGCAAGCGGTTGATCTCATTTTTGATTCGATCGCGCATGGCCAGATCATCATGCAGCTCTTCGGAGGTCTCAGTGGTGTGCCCGAAATGCTCGGTCATGAAATCCTTCAGCTTGTCCCAGTCCGGCACAATCAGTGCGCCCAGACCTTTACGATCCTGGCCCACAAGAACCGCGTCGTTGACGAAAGGCAACTGACCGATGGCACCTTCAATGCGAGACGGGTCGATATTCTCGCCGCTAGCAAGGACAATAATCTCCTTGGAGCGTCCGGTCAGGACCAGTTCTCCCGAAATCGTCAGCTTACCGAGATCACCGGTACGGAAAAACCCATCAGCGGTAAACGACTTACGATTTTCTTCGTCGTTATCGTCATAACCGTCAAAGACCTGCGGCCCTCTCACTTCAATATTGCCCTCGATACCGGGACCAACCTCTTGGTCCTCACCGTCAACAATGCGCAGTTCCGTGACGCCGACCGGTCGCCCCAGGGTGCCGAAAATTTTACTGTTGTAGCCACGCCCGGCGATGGCTGGCGCGCACTCGGTCATGCCGTAGGCGTTGACAATGCGAATGCCGATGGCATCGAGCCAGCTTTCCAGGTAGGTCGGCAAGGTTCCGCCGCCACTCACAGCCATTCGCAACTGGCCGCCGAATTTATCCCGCAGGGGCTTAAGCTTCTTCTGCGCTAACCAGTAGGGCAAGGCGAGAAGAGACATCTCGACCAGAGCAACCAGGTTTCGCCAGCTTCGCACGAGCAGGTTTGAACGACTGAACTGCGGCAAATGACCAGCCAGGTGGCGGCGGGCATGACGAAACCTGACTGAAGTTTTGACCAGCAGGTTGAAAATTGCAAAAGCACGGGGACCCTTCTCCAAAATGGTGGCTGTGACCTTGGTGTAGAGCGACTCCCACAGCCTCGGTACCGTTGCCACAAGGGTCGGACGATAAGTCACCAGATCATTGGAGAAGGTTTTCAGGTTTGAGTAAACAATACAACTGCCGCTACTCAAAGCCAGCAACTCGAGGGCCCGCTCGAAAATATGCCAGCTGGGCAGGATGGAAACCCATACATCTTTTTCGGTGATGGCGATTATCGGCGGCAGGGTTTCCGTGTTAAAGAGAATGTTGCGGTGGTTAAGCATGACGCCTTTAGGCTTGCCAGTGGTGCCTGAGGTAAAGATGATCGTTACTAGGTCTTTCTGGGTGATTTTAGCCACCATGCGATCAAATCGTTTGAAATCATCATCGCTGAGGGTGCGGTCTTTGAGAATATCGTTGTAGGCGTAAAGACGATTGAAAAGGGTGTGTTTCTGACTGCCCTCGATGATGAACAGGGTTTTGACTTCCTTGTGAGTACTGAGCATTTCCTGGTGACGGGCCAGCAAGGCATCGGTCTCAACAACCATGAAAGAGCAGCGGGCGTGATTGAGGATGAATTCCAGCTCCTGGGTCGGCGTTTCACTGCCCCGCGGCACACTGACCGCGCCGAGCGCCATGAGCGCAAGGTCGGTAACAATCCAGGCATAGCGATTGTCAGAGAGCAACATGACACGGCAGCCGCGAGTGACCTTGCGTTCTTCAAAGGCCCTGGCCAGCAGGATGACGTCTTCACGCAGCTTGGCGTAATCGACGGTAAATTCCTGCTTGGCGACCCGGTAGACAAATGCCGGCCGATCGGGGAATTTCGCGCAGGTCGCCATGATCGCTGCGATCACCGAAGGAGAACGTGGTTGCCAGTTGGAGGAACTTACCATTCAGAGTTACCCTGTTATTGAAGTTGCCATCTGACGCAATCAGGTGCGCTTTCCGAGCCTGAGCAGCCAACTCGCAAGAGCCGGCAATAGCAGCAGGGCGCCAAGCATGTTCAGCAGGAACATGAAGGTCAACAAGATGCCCATGTCCGCCTGGAACTGCAGTGGAGAAAAGATCCAGGTCGCCGTTCCTATGGCCAGGGTAATCCCGGTGACCAGCACGCCGCTGCCGGTGACCTTGAGGGTTTCGTGATAGGCCTGGTAAATCGTCATGCCTTCGTCGAGGTGAGACTGGAAACGACTGTAAATGTAGATGCCGTAATCGACACCGACACCGACACCAAGAGCCACAACCGGCAAAGTCGAAACCTTCAACCCGATCTCCAGTTGCGTCATCAATGCATACGCCAGCAACGAAACCAGGCCAAGCGGCAGGGTGATCGCCAGGGTCGCGCGCAGGGAACGGAAAGTCAGCAGACAGAGAATGATAATTGCGCTAAAGACGTAAATGAGAATCGGGAACTGTGCCGCTGAGACTTCTTCGTTGGTAGCCGCCATAACCCCGACATTGCCGGTTGCGAGACGGAACTTGACCTTTTCCGTACCATTCTCGGATTGATAGCTCTTGATCGTATCAACAACATGGGAGATGGTCTCCGCCTTGTGATCCGCGGTAAAGATCATCACCGGCATAACCGAGCAGTCAGCGTTGAGCAGGCCGCTGCTGGTCGGAATGTACTGGACCGCTTCGACCAGAACCTGGCGGTTACGTGGTAAAACCCGCCACTTGAGAGCACCCTCGCTCCATCCGGCGTTAATGACCTTGGCGATTCCCGGCAAACCGATAACGGATTGCACACCCTTGGTGTTGGTCATCTGCCAGGCAAAGTTATCAATGTTCTCCATAACCTCGTAGTCGATACAACCATCGTCAACCGTTTCGACGATAACATTAAGGATATCGACACCAATCGAGAAGTGCTCGGTGACCGTTTTGCTGTCAGTATTGTAGCGCGACGTCGGCCGTAGCTCCGGAACCCCCTGGTGCAGGTCGCCAATCTTGATCTCGCTGCCACGTATGGCGCCGAAGATCATCAACCCTGTAGCAAAGATGATCAGCGCCGCAGCAGGCCAAGGCTTTGCGGTTCGCGACACGCGCATCCAGAAACGATCCATTTTCTCGATACTTTCGCGCAGGCGCTGCTTGTAGTCTTTCGGGAAACCGATGTAGGAAAGCAGGATCGGCAGCAACATAAGATTGGTGAAAATAATCGTCGCCACCCCGAGACTTGCGGTAATCGCCATCTGCTGGATCACTTCGATGTCGATCAGCATGATGGTAATAAAGCCGATGGTGTCTGAGATCAGAGCGACACCTCCCGGCACCAGCAGGCTGCGGAAGCTGCTGCGTGCCGCAGTCAGGCCATCGTCACCGTTAAAGACAGCGGCCCGATTGGCTGTGATCATCTGCACACCGTGACTGACCGCGATGGCGAAAATCAGGAAGGGCACCAGGATGCCCATCGGATCGATACCAAAGCCGAGATAGGTGAGCAAGCCAAGTTGCCAGACGACGGCAATGAGCGAGCAGATCAGGGCCATCGCTGTCACCCGGTGCGAGCGGGTAAAAAGATAGACCAGAAGACCGCTGATGAAAAAGGCGACGACAAAGAAGAGCACAACGCGTTTGGCGCCGTCGGCAATATCAGAGATGACCTTGGCGTAACCGATGATATTGACTTCGATCTGGTCGTTCTCGATTTTTTCCCGCAGGGCTTCCAGCTGATGACCGACTTCTATGACGTCGACCTTCTTGCCGGTCTGAGGGTCGAACTCGATCAACTCGGCACTGATGATTGCAGCCGAGAAATCATTCGCAACCAAACGACCGACAATGCCCGACTTGAGAATGTTTTTACGGACCTGATCAAGGCCCTCTGCCGTGGGCTGGAAATCAGCCGGGACCACGTTGCCACCGGCGATACCATCCTCGACCACCTCGGTAAAGCGAACGTTCGGTGTGAAGAGTGAACTGACCCGGCTGCGATCAACACCGTCGAGGAAGAAAACCTCGTCGGTGGCCTGTTTAAGGGCGTTGAAAAATTCAGCGCTGAACATGTTGCCATCACGGGCACGCAGGGCAACCAAAACCCGGTTGGCGCCGCCGAACTCGTTGCGATACTCCATAAACGTTCGCATGTATTCGTGCTGCAATGGCAAATGTTTGGAGAAACCGGCATCAACGTGCAGGTTGGTCAGACCGTAGCCCATGATCAGGGTGATGATGACAAATATGCCAACGATCAGAGGACGAACTCCGAAAATAAAGTTTTCTATTCGATCAAGGAGATTGGAAATCATTGTCCGACCTCCTCTTCTGCAACCGTGAGGTTCAAACGCTTGACTCCATGTTCGCCAATCAGGATCAAACTTTGCTCATCGGCCTGCAGAATTTTAGCGATTCCTGCCCGGCCTGCCTGGGGGTGCAAGCTAAAACTGTGTCCCCCATCGTTGCTGATCAGGAGGGTTCCGGCCAGTCCGGCTAGGACGATGCGACCATCGCGCAAACGGATGCCGTCATTGATGGTAGCCTGGGTCCCTGAAGCAACCGGCTGCCAGGAGTTACCGGTATCCTCTGAACGAAACAGGTGCCCGCGCAGACCAAAAGCCAGAAGGCTGGTTTGCGAGAGAGGAAGACTGCCGTAAAAGGAGCCTTCATAGGGCGAGGGTAAGCTAAGCCAGGAGCGGCAGCCATCGTCGGAACGATAAATGTTGCCTGCTTCGGCAGTGATCAGGATTCGGCCATTAGGTGTTGCAGATATCTGGTTGAGATGAAAATCAATTCCCCAGGACTCTTCTTCGAGACCGTCAGCCCGGTCTTCGCCGACGCCATCGCCATTCGCCCTAAGGGTTGCCGGATTAAAATCGAAAGGCTGCCAACTCTTGCCACCATCCTCGGTGAACAGGAAAAGGCCATAAGCGCCCACGGCGTAACCATGGGTTATATCTCGGAACCAGAGGTCGAGAATCGGTCGTTCGTCCTCGGGGTCGGCGTAGACCTGCTGCCAGTGGTGGCCACCGTCGCTGGTTTGTAAAATAACGCTGTCATGCCCTGCTGCCCAACCGTTGGCGGGGTCGACAAAGAACACACTGGTCAGATTCGCTCGTGTCGGCACCTCCTGCTGTTGCCAGGAAACGCCTTGATCTTCAGAGATCAGGATATGACCACGCTCTCCAACGACAATGATGCGGTCTCCAAGAACCTGTCCATCGAGCAGCAATGATTTCTCCGCCAGGGGCAGAATTTGACTGTTTACAGCAAGGGCAGGATTTGGAATCAGGCAAAACGTGAGGAGGAGAATCAATCCTGTCATCAAGATTGACCTGAGGAGTAAATGCAAAAATGCTGAAAAAAGCTTTTTCACGCAATTTCCATTCTAAAAAGTAAAACGGCCGGGCCTGAGCCCGGCCGTTTCAGCTAAGGTTATACGCTGTTAGCGCTTGCCGGAACGACGCAATGCCGAGGCTGTAAATTCCTTACCACTGAATTTTACATCAAAATTGTACATTGAGTGCTCATTGTTGAGATTAATTGCAATATAACGTCCCGATTGCAGGTCGTAATGAGTCTCAACTGTCGACCAGAAGGTCGGTACTTCGTAGTAGTTGATGCAATGACCTTCGGAAACACGCCAGAGTTGATCGCGGCTGTCGTACTGGTCCATGGCCAGAATCTGCCAGGTGTCTTCGTCAACATAGAAGGTCCGCCTTTTGTAGATATGGCTGGTGCCTTCCTTGAGCGTTGCCTCAACCACCCAGACACGATGCAGTTCGTAGCGCAGGTAGTCGGGGTTCAGGTGCAAGGGAGTGAGGATATCCTTGTACTTGAGTTTGTCGCTGTGCAGCAGGTAGCTGTTGTAAGGAACATAGATCTCTTTTTTGCCAACCAGCTCCCAGTTATAGCGCTCGGGGCTGCCGTTGTACATGTCAACCGTATCGCTGGTGGTCAGGCCATCGCCGCCCTCTTTTGGATTATCGAAAGCAACATTTGGAGCACGACGCACACGACGCTGACCGGGATTATAGAGCCAGGCACGACGGTTTTCCTTGTTCTGGTCAAGTGTCTCATGGACTAGCAGGATGCGCCCGGCGACACGGGCGGGAGCGAAGATCTCCTGCTTGAAGGTGGCGATAGTGTTGTTGAACTTCTCTTCCGTCATCCCTTCATGGCTGTAACGAAAATCACCCTTTTCATTGAACTCGACCATGGTGAAATCACCACCGCGAGTCATCGGTGCAAGGCCGAAGTTACGATCGAAAGCATTGCCGCGCCAACGCAGGATATGATTCCAGATGACCTCGACCCCTTTCTCCGGAATCGGGAAAGGAATGCCGTTGATGGCTCCGTTCACGCCGTTGTCACCCTCTGCCAGCGTTGCTGTTACCGCAACGGCTTTGGTTGCATCGTAGATGCGTTGTGGCATTGCTGCACTGCGATGGGTCGGGTAGACATTCATCTTGTACGACGGGTAAGCCTCGAGCATGGCTTGTTGCCCGACCGTCAGTTTGTCGGCGTATTGGCCCATGTTGTCGGCTGTAACGGTAAAGAGAATCTTGTCGGCGGCATAAGGGTCAGGATGATGCATGCCCTTCTCGTAGCTGGCTGGTGGTGTGGTGATGCCACCGTCCCAGGCAGGAATGGTGCCATCGGCGTTGCCGGCTTTTTCGCCACCCATCGGAGTGAGGTCCTTGCCAAGTCGAGCGGCTTCGTCGGCAGAAACCGCCGCAAAGCCCTGGCTGGTCAAAAGCAGGCCGGCCATTAGAAATATCGATAATTTGCAAATTGTTTTTTTCATAATTCTCCCTCCTTCGGATTAGAAGGAATACTTAATATTGAGGGCAACGAAATCGCGATCATTCAACAAATTATAGCGACTTGCACCAAAATAATTTGTATAGCTCAGGTCTGCAGACCAGGTGCTCTGGTAGCTCGCTCCAATACCATAAGTGACCGCTTTGCGATCTTCAATGAAGCTGCCTCCCGGACCTGGAGTGTTGCCATCGACGTCGTGTGACCAAGCGATCCGGGGAGAGAGGGTGACTGCACCTACCGCGTTATTAAAATCCATCTTAGCAACCGCGCGGTAGCCCCATGAGGTCGCATCTGCAAAGACGTCTGATGATTCAGCTGACTTGCCCGCATGCGCTCCTCCGGCAGCCGCCTGATCGGGATTACCTGTTACGTATGTGCCCGCCGATTCAAAGCGCATATCGCTCTTGCTGGGCATCCCATGGACATGGGTCACACCGGCTTCACCCACCATTACGAACTGATCCGCACCAAAGGTCGGGCCGAAAAGTTTAGTCATGGTCATCTGTAGTTGAGAGACATCCTTCTCTTCATAACCACGGACATAAGTGTCAAGTCCTAGATTCCCACCATTTGTGAGCTGATTGTCTGAAAAGGGGAACAACGGATTAATATCCCCTAGAGGGCTCAGGGCGGCCAGCAACAATTCAACATCATCAACCTGTAATGGCGCGTCCTTATGATACGAGTACTCACCCTGCAAGGAAGCGCCGATGCTGTCCAGCGCCGTATTGAAGCTCACTCCGTAAACTTTAATGTCCTCCGGGTATTCAACCTTGTATTTTGCCGTCTGGGCATACTCGTTGACGATATAAGCGTTTGCTAGGCTAGCGTTGCCAGTTGTTGCCGCATTGACCGCGCCTGTTGCAACCGCTTGGGCCTCAGCAGGGTCAAGCCCTTCACCAATACCCGCCAACGTTCCGTTCGTTATACCAGCTGTAACCGCAGGAGGAATGGATGCTGGATTATTCGGGTCATAGACAGCGGCAAAAGTCCCAATTCCAGTCAACGCCCCCGTAGCTTTGGCGAAGCCAGTTTGAGTTCCCGTCACGCCACTCAGGGTCGGCAGTCGGCTGTGATAATTGATGAAGTAAAACCCGAATTCTGTGTCATTCAGGCCCGGTGCATAGACACGCATCGCTAAACCATACTGACCGTCATCGGAGGGTTTTTCATCTCCGGCACGAGGAACCATCATGAAGCGATCATCTGTGATTTCAAACGGTATTACTCCCCCCTGCCAACTGGTACCGAGATCCGACCAGTCACCAAAACCGAGAAGGACCCTGTCACCACTTTCACCGGGAATATCGTTGCTACTCCAGTAGAAACCGGTGGGGTCAATCTCGACCTTTTCCCAGTCGTACTGGTAAAAACCTTCAAAGGTCAGGTTTTCTGTCGGGCTGATTGAGGCCGAGACCATGCCGACCGGCACAAGACCCTCTTTGAGTTCAGCGCCGGGAACACGCAGTTTACTAACATCAAAGGGGTTGATGATGTTAATGCCATTCTGAATGAAAGTACTTTCACCCCAACTCAGGACCTGGTCACCAACGCGAAGTTGAGCAGGCATATCACCGAGTTCGAAGTTCCCCCAGATATAGGCATCAAGAAGTTCTGCGTCCTTACCGACCAGGTCTTTAGCGTCATCGCTCAGTTGGGTTCTTTCCCGATCTTCATCATAGTTTTCGAAGTCGTAGAAAGCAGAACCACGTAAAAAGAGGCCAAAATTGTCATGCCTGAGGTCCAGATCACTGGTGATTTTAGCGAGACTGCTGAACGCGTCGTCCCTGTCGTAATTCAAATTGCCGTCGTCACCGTTAACGGAATAAGCTCGTCCGCCATTGGCCAAGCCGACAATATCCTTATCCTGATCTGACATCCGCCAGCTCATACCGTAGGAAATTGTACTGTCGAGACTACCCTCCACCTCGCCAAAATCGAACTGGAACGCCGCTGCCGGAGTTCCACAAAGCATTGCCAGCAGAACGGGCAGAACAACCCCCAGCCGGCCGTGACTCTTCAACCCTTGCAGATTCATCATGTCACCTCCTGATTATGTACCGAAAACAACCAACCCAATCGAAACCAGACCATAAAAAACGTCAAAGACGTTGCTTCAAATTTTCGAAGCAACGTCCTTTATACAACAATAGACTTTAAAACAAAACGTTATTCTATTGACGCTTGCCACAGCAGAAAGCTGTTGTAACTCAATAACATTATTGCAGTTGTCCAGATAAAAAAGTGTATTCAGAGAGAAGCTTTCCTTCTTCTGAATAGGTGCGATAGAGGCCATCCACTTCGCCGTTGCTGTAAGAGAATTCATGCTCCACCTGTCCTGAGGGAAAGAAGGTTGTTGCGGGGCCATTGAGAACACCTTGGCTGTAGGTGACCATCTGCTTTGCCTGACCCGTTCCGTAGAAGGTCGTATAGACACCATCAACCTGACCTGCAACGGTCTGGTAGAGTTCTGTCTTTTGACCTTCCAGGTCAAAACGGGTGACTTCCTGACGCCCCTCTTCGAGCGGTTTGACCTGCCACTCCACGGAACCGTCGGCACGATACCCTTCCGTTTTATCCGCTTGTCCGGCAACGTAGGTCTCTCGAGAGATCAGTTCACCGGTCTCGCTATACCACCTGGCTTCACTAATGACACCCTCTTCAAAAAGATACTCCCATTTGGTCTGTCCATCGTCATAGAAGCCTTTGCCTGCAGCAGAGACGGTCGAGGCCATGCTTCCGGCTGTGAAGACCAGAAACAGGAATAGCAAAAAAAGTGGTCGCTTGGTCATGATGAAAATCTCCTGATATAAGGGGCCCGATCAGACGGCCAGCTGTTGTGTGGTAAGCGAAAATTCCAGGCGGGCGGGGTGTGAGGAAGAGATCTCGAAGCAGGCCAGACCGGCATTTTCGAAATGCATCTCTCCCCCCTGTAATAGCTGCGAACTCAATCTCCCCAGCTGGGGCATGTGACCAACGACCAGGACGCTGCTTTGTGGCGACTCTTTCTGTAGCAGGTCGAGAAGCTCTTGCGGTTGGCTCTGCGGCAACACGGCCTCCGTGGTCAGGATGTCACTATGCGGGAAACGCACTCCCTCGGCAATCAGCGCTGCCGTCTGGTGCGCGCGCCGTTTGGGGCTGGTCACGATCAGGTCAAAGGTCAGGCCGAGACGCTTGATACCCTTTGCGGCAGCTTTTGCCTGATTAATACCCGCCGGACTGAGGGGTCTTGCCTGATCTTCTTCCGAAGAGTAGGCAAGCGCATGCTGCATCAGATATACTTTCATTGAGAGGTGCCTTTCATAAGGTTGAGGCTTAAAGGGTGATTCAATATCACAGCTTAACCTGTTTGACAGGACTGTTCAATCATGCATGATAGCAATCGACAAAACCGGAGAGGAGAAGGGTAAAATATGATCAGAAAGTTTTTCAACGCCATACCCTGGACATTTCTGCTGCCTGTGGCAATCCTTCTGGCCCTGACGCCTTTCAAACCTGAACCCCACTTGGTTGAGAAATTACGCATGCTTGCCAATGGCCTGCTGACTCGCCCTGTGGATATCTTTGATCTGTTTATGCACGGCGGGCCCATATTGCTGGCTTTTGCTAAACTTCTTATCGTGCGCAACAATACACCAGCAAATGAGAACTGAAGGCTAGGTAATGATAGAGTTTTTCCAACATCAGCTGATTGAGACCTGGCGTATTTTCACCGAAGCCGCCCCCTATGTCATCTTCGGCTTTCTTGCCGCCGGCGTAATCAAGGCCATCGTACCCGAAGATGCCGTCGCCAGGCATCTGGGTGGTCGTTCAACCATGGCGGTTATCAAGGCTTCTCTCTTTGGCATACCTCTGCCGCTCTGCTCCTGCGGTGTGATCCCGGCCGCGATCGGTTTACGCAAACAGGGGGCGGGGCGGGGGTCCTCGGCTGCTTTCCTGGTGTCGACTCCGGAGTCGGGGGTTGATTCAATTGCCATCACCTGGGCGCTGCTCGATCCGGTGATGACGGTCATACGCCCCATTGCTGCGTTTATTACCGGAACCCTAACCGGTATCCTGATCAATCTATTGCCGGAAGAGACCACGGAACTTGACGTTGAGCAGAATGATTGCGGATGCCAGAGCTCCTGTTGTGAATCAGAGTCTCATGCTGAGGCGCCCTTGGCCAGACGCATGGCTGCTGGTGTTCATTACGCCTTTGGTGAATTACTGAAAGATATCGGTGGTTGGTTACTGATCGGTGTACTGGTTGCCGGGTTGGTGGCGACGCTTTTACCGGACGATTTCTTTGCCCTGCTCTTTGAGCATCAGGCCGCGTCTCTCGTGCTGATGTTGCTGGTGGGTATCCCTCTTTACATGTGCGCCAGTGCCTCGACTCCGGTTGCCGCAGCACTGGTTCTCAAAGGACTGTCGCCCGGGGCCGCTCTCGTCTTCTTGCTCGCCGGGCCGGCGACCAACGCGGCCACCTTGACGGTTGTTGCACGTTTCTGGGGAAGAAAGGCAACCATGGTGTATCTTGCCGTAATCTCCTGCTGCTCACTTTCTCTTGGTTGGCTGACTAACGAATTCTACGCCTGGGCAGGTATCGATATCAGCCGCTGGGTTGCACCGGCAGAGGATCACTCTGCCGGCGGTTGGCACACCTTTGCGGCCATTGTTCTGCTAGCCCTGATTGCAAGAGCGTTTTACCTCTCCCGCGGCAGAGCTACTTAAACGTATCTTCGTAAAGGTCGGCGTTGAAGCCGATTACGAATTGATCCTTGATTCTGTAGGTTGGTGCCCGCAAGTTGCCGCTCGGCCCCATCGCCTGTTGAAGGAGGGCCTCTTTCTCTTCAGAACCCGTTGTAAAAGTCTGTACCTTCTTGCCCTTGGCGACGATTACTGAATTTGCGGTTTTCAGTAAAGTCCAGGCCTCTTCCTCATCAATTCGAGTTTTTCTCGCATCAACAACTTCACTGGTGCTCACCTGCTTTGTCTCAAGAAACTCCTGAGCATTTTTACAAGACGTTCAACCTTTTCTCAAATAGGCCCAATCAATGTTCATTTCGGTCTCCTTTTAGTTGGCCACCATGTGACTCATGGTGCGGGGAAAAGCCTATGGATAATACTTGTTTCGGACCCCATGTACCGTGAGCAAGAACTGTGGCGAAGCCGGGCTCTTTTGATACACCCAGTAAAGCATTCGCCTGTTTTCGTGTCGTCATGGGGAGGTCAATAGATTGTAAAAAAATGTCATAACTTTAGTTTAGACTGAATATGAAAGGGTATCAACATCTTGTCCCATGTTCGAGCACGGCGTTGAGGGCTAAATAATATAAGGGATGGTCCCTATAATTAAGGGACACCCCTTTTCTTTGACCTCAAATCCTGACCAGGTATAATTGGCATCACTTTATTTGTATAGCTTTCTGAGAATACAGATTGTGTTACTCAACCAAGGAAACAGGCCTTACCAGATGATCCGTAAATTCCCGATTATTATTGCTTGCGCACCAGAAGACGTTTCATTTTACCGCAATTTCCCCTTGCCCAGTGAGGAGCTCCAGGTTGTTCATTATGGCCAGGCCTTCTGCTCTGTCCTGCTTCAAGAGATTGACCTGATAATACTCGACTGTGGCTTTGATCCCCGGCTGGGGTTGCGACTGCTGGAAGATTTCAAGGCGCGTTTCTCTAGTGTTCCCATTCTGTTTGTGACAGGACAGAGCTCAGAGGAGATTATCCTTCGGGCATTCAAGCTCGGCGCCCGGGATTTCTTTCAAAAACCTTTGTCGGTATTCAATGTGAGCCGTACCACTATGGAACTGCTGAAAGCCAAACGTGAGGTGCGAGAACATCTACGAGTTCCCACCGTTAGCGAGAGCGAGCAGCCAGCAAACGGCACTCTTTGCCAGATCGGGGTCCTTCAGCCTTCTATCATGAAAGTGGTTTGTCACATCGAGTCAAACTATCATATGGCGATCAGTCTGGACCAGATGGCCACCCTGGCAAGCATGAGCAAGTACCATTTTGTCAGGCTTTTTAGGCGCGAGGCCGGCATGAGCCCGGTTCGTTATCTGAAGTTCGTACGCATACAGAGAGCCAAGGAGCTGCTCAAGAGGGCAGATCTGTCCGTACTGTCAGCCGCGCATCGGGTCGGGTTCCAGGATGTAAGCAACTTTAATAAGAATTTTAAAAACATCGAAGGCTGCACGCCCAGCCAGTATCGCGCAAGGCTGTTCTGATTCTGTTACTGTAGGCGCTCTCTTGTAGCTTCCCCTCTCTTCTTCTTGAGATTAAAAGCAATTATCGCCAAGAAACAAGCAATTACGACCATGATCAATTCTCTAATTAAGAGTACTATTATCCTGTTTTGAGACGCTTCCTGTTCGTCAGCGTGACTTAAGTCGACCTAAGCAGGTTTTGTTTCACCCATAATTATCTCGGTGCTGCTTTTGAAACAGCCCGGCAATGTTACTTTCGGAGGTGTAATGATGAGAAGGGCTCTTTTGCTGTCGTTGTTGTTTGTCAGTTGCTTTGTCACTTATGGCTTTACTGCCGACGTTGTGCCATCGGCGATTGATCAACCGGGCACTCAACCGCAGGAGGTCAGCAACCTTGAGTCGCCAGATAAATGCGACAATTGTCATGGCGGCTACAATACTGCGACCGAACCCGCTTTCAACTGGCGAGGAAGCATGATGGCCAACGCCGGTCGAGATCCAATTTTTTGGGCCACTCTGGCAGTAGCCGAACAGGACTTCGATGGCGCGGGCGACTTATGTATCCGCTGTCACAGCACGGCGGGCTGGTTGGGTGGACGCTCCACTCCGACCGATGGATCAGGTCTGGCCGCGGGAGATTCGGATGGTGTGGAATGCGACTTCTGCCACAAGATGACCGATCCAAGCAACACCGACCCGATCCTTAAGGGTGTCATGGCCGCCCCCTTTACTGCCAATGACCAGCTTAACGGCGAGCCCTTCTATGGCAGTGGCATGTCATCCATCTGGGGCGGGTCCGAAAAACTCGGCCCCTACAGCGATGCTGAAGCACGACATCAGTTCATGAAGAACGACTTTATCCGTTCGGTCGATTTCTGCGGAACCTGTCACGATGTTTCCAACCCAGCGGTCGGTAATCTGGCCCATAATTTTGGTGCCCAGCCGGAATTCCTTGCTACAGAGAAAGCTAAACTCGTTCAGGATATATCGCCGAACGAAAGCCCCAAGAATTATACGAGCAAAACCGCTTTCAACAACAAGCCCTACCAGTACGGTGTTGTCGAAAGGACCTTCAGCGAATATAAGGCGGGGCTAGTTTCCCAAACCCTGGTCGATGATTATCCCAACCTGCCGACGGACCTTCAGGGCGGGGCTTTAAAGGCAATCTATGAAGCGGCGACGGACTTCGGCACCAAGAGCGGCAACTACGCCGATGGCGACCCCCGTTATTACAGCTGTCAGACTTGTCACATGCGCCCGGTCTTCGGCCAGGGTTGCAACAAGAACCCGCCGTTCCGCAACGACCTGCCCCTGCATGATATGACCGGTGGCAATTACTGGATGCCGCAAGCCATCAAGTACCTCGATACCCAGGACAAACTGCGTCTTGGCGGCGGACTTAACAGCCTCCAGGTTGCGGCGCTGGATGCCGGCGCACTGCGCGCCAAAGAACAACTGAACCTGGCAGGTTCCCTGACGGTCGATAACAATGCACATACTGTCAAGGTGGTCAATCACACGGGGCACAAACTGATCTCCGGCTACCCCGAAGGTCGCCGTATGTGGCTGAAGATTACCTGGATGGACTCCAGCGACACTGTCGTTCGAACCGATGGCGACTATGGCGAGATCGGTGTTACCGTCAACGGCGTGCAGGTTCGCTCGATCAAGGACCTGGACGATCCGAACACCAAGATTTACGAAGCGCATTACGGCCTCGATCAGGGGTGGGCGGCACAGCTTATCGACCTCGGTTATCCAGCGGATCTTCCCCTTGGATTTGACCGTACGAACGGTGCCGTTGAGCATACCCTCGGTGAGCTGGCAGCGGCCCCTGTTGGCACCGCATTTGAGACCTTCCATTTCGTGATCAACAACGTGGTGCACAAGGACAACCGGATCCCACCCTACGGTATGGACTACGAGGCAGCGCGACTGCGCAACGCCCTCCCGGTTCCCGCTGACCAGTATAATGGTGGCCCGGGCAAGACCTATGACTACTTCGATACCGTCGCTCTGAACCCGCCACAGGGGGCGACCAGCGCAACCATCGAGCTGCTCTACCAGCCGACCAGCTGGGAATACATCCAGTTCCTTGACCTTGCCAACACCCTGGAGCCCGGGAGCTTCCTCGCCAATGAAGGCGCCTACATGCTCGAAGCCTGGCTCAACACCGGCATGGCCGAGCCGTATGTCATGGCTTCTGCAACCTGGGGGAGTGCCCCGCCGCAATGTAACGCGACGGCACCGACACTTGAGTCGGCCACACCAGGCAACGCTCAGGTCAGCTTGAACTGGACAGCTGAAGCCGGCGTCGATGGTTACAAGGTTTACTATGATCAGGCCGGCAAATCGCAATTGGTCGCCGATGTTGGGGCTGCGACCTCCTTTACGGATACAGGCCTGACTAATAGCTCGGAATACTGCTACAAGGTCTCCTCATATACCGCCGAGTGTGAGTCGGATTTCAGCAATATCCTTTGCGCGATCCCTAATAATCCCGGCCAGAACAACCTTGAAGCAACTTTAGCCACCGGTCGGTATGAGACCACGGGTAAGGGCAAGACCAAGGTCATTACATTTGTGACCACAACGATCTTCTCCGTGGGTGATGGAGTAATCCTTCGCGCTACCGTACTCGATGAGGCGACAGGGCTACCTGTTCCCAATGCGACGGTTAATATCGACATCAGCGGTCCGCAGGCAGCCTCCTTAACGACCGGGCCAAGCGATAGCAATGGTGTTGCTGAGGCAACCTGGCAGACGCAGGCGCCGAATCGGAAAGGACAGGGAGGTACGACGCCTGGTAATTATACGGCAACGACCACCGATGTGACGGCATCAGGTTATACCTGGGATGGTGTCATGACGACCACAGCGTTTACCCTGCAATAGTTCAAACCAAATAGTTGCCAGTGACGATAACTGGCGACACCTGAAGATGAGAAACGGGGACAGATCAATGATCTGTCCCCGTTTTTTTGGCATTTCTGTGAATCTAGTGGCATCAAGAAAATGCGAGGATAAAAAAGAAATCTCTTTCGATCCAAAGGCCAGACTCCTTAAAAGGTCTATGAGATATTTTTGAGAGGCATATGCTATAAATTAATTCCATGATGAACCAAAGCATCTGATACTTTGGCAGCTTTTTGTTCAAGGTCTTGTCATTCTTAAAGAGGAACGCCTGAGGAAATGAACGTTAAAGCTCTTCTTTATTTGGCACTTCTCCTCGCATTGGCAGGCTGTACCGGAGGGATGAGAGTAATAAATGAACCCTCTGCAAACAAGGAACAAGCGATTAAGCACTTAATAATGAATCATTCTCTTACAAAAAAGCACTATCACACCAAAGGGAAAAGCGATCAGCGCACTAACCGCATGTTGGCGTGGATTGAGCTGTCCAGGAACTGAATGTTTAGCTGAGAAGAATTCTTCAAGTCGACTCAAGGCCACCCATATGAGGTAAAAAAACGCAGACTACAGCAATTGATTAAAATTGGTTTACGTTCGCGGATTAAATGTTATCTTTAATCCACTATTCGTCAAGCTGAGTAGAAATAGCCAAACCTGCCGTGAGGCAGGGACGGAAAGCCACGGGTCTTGCATCTTTTCCTGCTGAAGATAGCCGAGCTGCCAAAACATTAAATGTATTGGCAGCTTTTTTATTTTGGGAATTGGTCATAACACGGTGGACCAATCATTTATCTGTTTCAGGTTTTCTCGTTAAAGGGCCTCGGCATGAAATGCTTATCTAAACTTTCCATTTGTTTGACTTTCATAATACTGATTTTCGCCAGTCAAGCCTGTGCAAATTTTTTTACGGGACATGTCGTGGAGGTGGTCAATGATTACACGCTTAAAGTTCTTGTTGATGATGAGGTAAAGCTTGTCCGTCTGGCTGAAATCATTAGTCCGAACATAAGGTTTGGTTCCATCAGTTGCAAAGAGCAGGCAAAAGAATTTCTCCTGGAAGTGACTTCTGGAAAGGAAGTTACCTTAGAATTTTGGGCGACAGATGTTGTCGGTAGAATTGTTTGCAAGGTTTTTCTGTCCGATGGGTCGAGCTTGGGAGAACTCCTGGTCTCAAAAGGATATGCCCTGCAGGACAGTTATTATAGCTCCGATCCTGAGCTGAGCCATTTAGAGAGGGTTGCCAAAAAAAACAAATACGGCGTATGGAAAGACGCGGCCTCGATCTTATGAATATAATTTTGAAATTTCACGGTAGGTATTCATACAACAGAATACTTACACCACCTGTTTAATTTTCTATATGCTTATATGCGATTTCAAATGGAGTATGCACATGAAAATTAAATTTTTAATTGCCCTTGGACTGTCTGTTGCGTTATCGGGTTGCATGGGAATCGTTCCGGGAAAAGAACCCCATCCAGAGCCACTATCGATTTCTGATCAGGGAAATAGAGCGATTACTAGTTTTGAATTTCAGGGTAAAAACAGTAAAAAAGAGCTCGCAAGCGAGCGTCACGTTTCACGCATGATGGCTTGGATTAATATTTCGACGGATCAACCGTAACGGAAGGTGTTAAAAGCCTGGTCCTCAATCTTCAGGCCAACAGTCTTCTTCGTTAGGCTCTGCCCAGGAGAGGAAGCTCACTTCTTATTGCAGCGAGCTTCAGGCTCCTCGTTATTAAGCAAATTTATGGCCGCCAGGGTTCGATCCCCGGCGGTCTTTCTTGTAATGCCGTCGTTCTGGCTCACACCCCGAATCAGATGAAATTGACAACTGAAATTCGATAGCATAACTTTAGGGTATGGCAGAATTGAATAAAAATCTAAACCGATAGAAAGGAACATTAAATGCGTGACTTTTTTGTTGACCGTTTCGCGAACCTGAACATTGCCGATGGGGTCGCCCGTCTTGATTTTGTAAGGGTTGAAAATATTAATGCCGAGAAAAAACAAGTAACAATGTCGCCTTCTTTACGTCTTGCCCTTCCCTTTGAGGCGTTTATGCAGATGGCGGAACAGTTTTCCAAGGTTCGGGAAGAAATTCTCAAGAAAAACAGCGAACAGGCCGCAGCGGTAGCTGGGCCAAAAGGTGTCGGAACCAAGGGCGCTCACTAAAAAGAGAGAGATCATAAGAAATGGCCTGTTATCCTATGGATGGGCCATTTCTTAGCCTTGCACGATATGTGCGAGGAAAAACGATTTCTTATTGGTCGCCGCAAATTCAATTCGCGAGTGATATTCAGGCCGTCGATGAAAACGCCAGATCATTTCCAGTAGAGCTTCCGCAGACCTGATCTTCATTATCAGGTGACATAGAAAACACCCGGAATTTTGACATCAGTGAGGAGCTAAGGAAAGTTAGATGTATTACAAGCTTATTGTCTCGCTTATAGTCATGCTCATCCTGGCCTACGGCTGCGCAGAACCTGATAAGCCGCTGTCTGACATCGAGAGTCTACGCCAACAAATGACCGATGTAGAGCGTGGCCGTTATGTGGTTGAAATAATGGGTTGCAATGACTGTCATACCCCAGGCTACCTGGTTAGAAGGTCTAACCTCCCGGCAGAAGACTGGTTGGTTGGGAGTACCCTGGGGTTCCGCGGTTATTTCGGTACGACTTACCCAACCAACCTGCGGCTAGCGGTTTGGAACATGTCAGAAAAGGATTGGTTGATCCTCGCCAAGAAGATGCGTGAGGGGTCGGTGATGGCTGATGTCATGCTGCCCGAGACTGCGGATCAGGACCTGCGGGCAATCTACAGATTTATCAGGTATCTCGGTCCGAAAGGGACGCCAGCACCAGCCTCCTTGCCAAAGGGAGTGCAGCCGACGACCCAATATATTGACGTCCCGATCCGACCGCATTAAACACAGAGTCACGAGGGACGTCTTTTGCCTAAACCCCCGTTCAAGTGTAGGCTGGTGAAATCTCAGTAGATGGTTAAGGATTGGATATGGAACAAGTCTTTCTGTGGGGGATAACGATTGCAGCCTCCCTCTTTTTTGCCGGGATCCTTTATCTTATTGCCAGGAAGCGAGGAGCAAACAAGAACTTTTGGGCGATGATGGGCTTCCTTGTCGGACCTTTTGCTCTCCTGTTTGTGTTTTTTTCCAAGAGGACAAACGTGTAAATGGTATTGCCGGGGGCCAAGCCTCTTTTGCTGCTTGGTGATGTCCGGCATCTTCTTCCTACAGGTAACGACAAAACAAAGGCCACCAGGGTTCGCCCCTGATGGCCTTTCCTGCAAGGCAGGATAAACATTTTGTAAACTTCTTTTGAGCTAACCTTCAAGCAGCCTCCACAACCCTACTGCCGGCTTCCTTCTCACGCTTGTTCCAGCAACTCTCCACAAACTCAGAATTACTGTCGGGTAAGGCTGCGATATCGAATCCGGTGCGGCTGATCGGCATCTTTGCCGAGGCGTTTCTTGCGATCCTCTTCGTACTCGGAATAGTTCCCTTCGAACCAGACCACCTGGGAGTCTCCTTCAAAGGCAAGGATATGCGTGGCGATGCGGTCAAGGAACCAGCGATCGTGGCTGATAATAACAGCGCAACCGGCAAAGTTTTCAACAGCTTCTTCCAGAGCGCGTAGCGTATTGACATCAAGGTCATTGGTCGGTTCGTCAAGCAGCAACACATTCGACTCTTCACGCATGATCTTGGCGAGGTGTACGCGGTTGCGCTCACCGCCTGAGAGGACACCAACCTTCTTCTGCTGATCCCCCCCGGAGAAGTTGAAGCGGGCAACATAGCCGCGGGAATTGACCAGCTTGTTGCCAAGCATCATCTGATCCTGGCCACCGGTAATCTCCTCAAAGATCGTCTTGTCGCCATCAAGCGGGCGGTCCTGGTCAACGTAAGCGAGTTTAACCGTATCACCGACCTTGAAACTGCCGCTATCGGGCTGCTCCTGGCCGGTAATCATGCGAAACAGTGTGGTTTTACCGGCACCGTTGGCTCCGATGATGCCGACGATCCCGCCGGGAGGTAGCATGAAGTTAAGATGCTCATAGAGCAGTCTGTCACCATAGCCCTTGGCAACGTCATTCGCTTCGACAACGATGTTGCCAAGACGTGGTCCCGGCGGAATGTAGATCTCCATTTCGCTCTCACGATCTGCAGCGTCCTGCCCAAGCAGCTTCTCGTAGGAGTTGATACGGGCCTGGCCCTTAGCATGGCGCGCCTTGGGGCTCATGCGAATCCACTCGAGCTCGCGCTGCAAAGTCTTCTGACGATTGCTTTCAGCTTTCTCTTCCTTACGCAGGCGCTCCTGCTTCTGCTCCAGCCAGCTGGAGTAGTTGCCTTTCCAGGGGATGCCGTGACCACGATCGAGTTCAAGAATCCAGCCGGCCACGTTATCGAGAAAGTAGCGATCGTGGGTGACCGCAATAATGGTGCCTTCATAACGCTGCAGGTGCTGCTCCAACCAGCCGACAGTTTCGGCATCAAGATGGTTAGTCGGCTCATCAAGAAGCAAGATGTCAGGTTTTTGCAGCAGGAGTCGACAGAGTGCGACACGTCGCTTTTCACCGCCGGAGAGGACACCCACCCTGGTGTCTCCCGGAGGGCAGCGCAGGGCGTCCATAGCATGGTCAAGTTTCGAATCAAGCTCCCAGGCATCGAGTGCATCGAGTTTGTCCTGCACCACCGCCTGACGATCACAGAGTTTTTCCATGTCGGCATCAGGGTCAGCAAACGCTGCGTTGATTTCTTCAAACTCTTTGAGCAGATCGACTGTTTCCTGAACGCCCTCTTCGACCACTTCACGAACGGTCTTGTCGCAATCAACCAACGGCTCCTGCTCGAGGAAGCCGACGCTGTACCCCTCGGAGAGGATGGTCTCGCCATTGTATTCCTTATCGATGCCCGCCATGATCTTGAGCAAGGTCGACTTACCCGAGCCGTTAAGACCGAGGACGCCGATTTTGGCGCCGTAGTAGTAGGAAAGGGAAATGTCCTTGATGATTTTCTGGCTGTTGTAGCTCTTGTTGACGCCCATCATCGAGTAGATGATTTTTTTGGTATCTTCGCTCATAAGGTTAATTCCTGATTAAAGTGTTGTTGAATCATCGGCTTATACACCATCTGCGGCTTGGGAGCAAGGTCCACAGGCAGATTCGCCCGGTTATCAGAGAACCGGTGACCAATGTCCCCTCGAACCCTTTCGCAGCGTTAATTCCTGTTTTTGGTTTACAAGGTTGACACTTTCTTCCTGAAGGAGTTCAATCATCGGTAAAAATCCATCGAGAGGTCAGGATAAATGAGTTTTTTAAAGAAGATGTTCAGCAAGAAAAACCCTGTAGAGGAGATGCGTCAACTCTTTGCCCGTCAGGATTGGGCGGGTGTATTGAGTGCAGCAAAAAAGCTTGATCGTATTGAGCTGGAGGACGCCGTCCTTGCCGAGATCGGCAAGTGGGAAGAGCGGGCCGGCGATGCTCTAGCTAAGCTCAACCTTGAAGAAGGAACCTGGGCACAAAAGTCGGGGAATCTGTTGCGTGCTCGTGAAGATTACCAGCTGGCGATTGGCCAGGCCCGATCAGTCGAGCTGCGCAAGAGCGCCGAAGATGCGTTGATCGCCCTGGAACGTGGTGAGCTGCCGAAAGAAAAAGAACCGGAAGCCATCGAAAGTCCTGCCATCCATGCCGGTTGCAACAGTAGCTGCTCGACAGCGACAGGTCCGGAAATTGACCCTCAGGAAATCGATCTTGATGAAGAAGCCCGCCTGGAGTTACTGTTGGCGACCATGCCCGCCGAACTCGCAGAGCGCTACATGACTGCCGGCATGGAATTTCGTCAAGCGTGGCTGGCTGTTCAGGACAGTGAAGACAAACGTGCCCTGGAGCTGCTGGCAAAGGTTCCGGAAGCAGAACGCAATGGCCTCTTCCTCTTTGAGCGCGGCGCGCTGATGATCCGCGCAGGGCAGCTCAAAAAAGCCCATCAAGACCTGCTGGCGGCCTTGACTATCGAGCCAGACCTTTTCCCGGCGTTCGAGGCCCTGGTTGACGTGCTGGCCGCAACAGGTCGCATTGATGAAATGGAGCGCGCTCTTAAACAGAACCTGGCTGCAGAGCGTTTTGTCGGCTACTCGTGGGCCCGTCTGTCTGAATTGCATGCTCAGCGGCGAGAATTGGAACCGGCCCTGGCGGCTGGGCTCAAAGCCCTCGACGAAGGTATCGTGGACCCCGGCCTGATCTCGCTTTGTGCTCAACTCCAGGAGCAGGCGGAACGCTTCGATGAAACCGAAGACTTACTGATGCGTATGCCGGGCGGCGGCTGTGGCGGAGGGGCGCACCCCCTGTTGGCAGAATTCTGGCTTCGCCGTGGCAAGAACCTGGACCGGGCTCTCGAATCCTTTAAAGGGGCGATGCGCCAGGAGCGTGATAACCCACGCTGGCTGCTACGCATCTCGCAAGTCTACCTGGCGAAAGGGTGGCGCAAGGAAGCCTCCGAACAGGTCCAGAGGTTGATGAGCCAGGGAGAACTCCCCGAAGAGATTCGTGCAGAAGTCAAAGACGTGGCAGATCAACTACAACAGAAGTGATTTCCCGCGGGCTTACGACCAGGACCTCTTATAAACCAAGGCTCGCTCCGACTTCGGGCGCAGGGGGCGCTGGTTCGAGTCCAGTCATCCCGACCAGTATTTGCAAAGAGCGACCTTCTAAGGGGTCGCTCTTTCTTTTTGCCCACCGGACTGATTCCGGCCCAGTGGGCTGCCCTAACTGACAATGAGTAGAACAAGTCGCTTTCCGTGGGAGAGCCAGAATTAAATAGGGTTTCCTTCAACGACAAAACATATTGGATCATGTAAACTTTTTTATGCCAGTCTTCCTGAACCTTTTTTGGCAGGACAAATAGCATGTCAAATTCAGTTAGAAACAAAGTCCCTCTATTGTTAATCCTTATTTGCTCAATATTAATAGGGGGAGAGGAGAGCTGTTTTGCATTATCACGAGAAAAGGTGATTTTGACGACGCATAATTTGTACCCTTACGGCAGTTATCCAACAGAAGACAAACAAAAGATGATAGCGGATGAAACCTTTAAAGGTGTGGCTGTCGATCGGGTACGATGTGTTTTTAAAAAAATGGACATTCCTCTGGAAATTCAGGTCGTCCCATGGAGAAGAGCTCAACGGCTAGTTCAGCAGGGGCTTGCAGAGGGATTTTTTGCCGCGTCACAAAAAGATTCCAGGGATGAATATGCCGTAAAGTCTGCCATTATCGCCGATCAGAAATGGAACTGGTATCTCCTTAAAGGCAACCCCTTGTCTCCTGAAGACCCCTCCTTTAAAGAGTCAGCAACCGTTGGCGGCTTCTTGGGGGCAAACATGCTGGAATGGATGAAGGAGCATCACTACAATGTAACAACCACGCCCAAAGATACCGAAGGCTTACTGAAAATGCTTCTGGCTGGACGCGTTGATGCAGTTATGGCAAACAATTATGTGATGCAAGCCCTGCTGGAAAAGCATGAGGCAGAAGATCGGGTGAAGATCTATTTAAATATGAACAAACCGCTATCCGTTTATTTTTCAAAAAAATTCTTAAATTCGCAGCCCATATTCATGGACAACTTTAACAACCTGATTTCTGAATGCAGTTTATAAAATCGTGATTAACAACCAAGAAAAATCAAGCATATCACTTGCCGGCAGGCTGACCCTGGCCCTTACCGCAGTGGTTGCCGTGGTCACCTTTCTGGCTGACGTCTGGTTCTATTTCGACGCCACCCACAAGGAAGAAACCCGGATTGAAGCAAAAGCCAGACAAATAAGCACTTATCTCCAGGGGGCCTTATCTCTCCCTCTCTGGGAGATAGATGACCAGGCGGTCAAGATGATCGGCCAGACCCTGATGGAAGATCAAACGCTTAGTGCTGTAAATATTCAGGATTCCGATGGCAACCCTATCTATACACAACACAAGGACAATGGAACCATTGCCCTGACTCATCTCGTTTCAATCGAGCATCAAGATAGTGTTGTTGGAACGGTACAGGTAAATTTTTCCGCAGAAGCAGCGCGTTTGCAAACGGAAAAATTACTCTGGGCCAACGTTATCATCCTTCTGGCTGTTCTTTTGGCGATCTCCTTGAGCACTGTTTACCTGATAAACCGTCTTCTCAGGCGCCCCATAGAACAACTTACAGCGGTCGCCAAATCCTTTGCCCAGGGGCCTCACGTGGATTTCGACACAATGCCGAGGAGTTATCGAGAATTTCATCCCTTGCTGACCGTACTCACGGAGATGGAAGACCAGATCAAGCGACAGATCTCTGAATTAACCGAAAGCTCAGAACGTTTTCGTCAAGTCGCGATGACAAACTGGGTATGGGAAACAGATGTAGAGGGAGTTTACAAATATTGTTCGGACAATGTTGTCGACACATTGGGCTACACCTCTGAGGAGATGCTAGGCAAGACGCCATTCGATTTTATGGTTGAGGACGAAGCTGTCAGGATTAGAGGTCTTTTTGCTGAGACTGTTGCCAACAAGAAACAGATAGTTGATCTGGAGAATTGGAATATCAGCAAAGGGGGAGCTAAGGTCTGCCTGCTGACAAACGGTGCCCCGTTTTTTGATGAGGAAGGCAAACTCATCGGCTACCGCGGTGCGGATAAAGATATAACGGATCGCAAACTTGCCGAGATCGAGTTGACAAAATACCGCGAGCAGTTGGAACTTCTCGTTGAGGAGAGGACGACCAAGCTAAAAGAAGCACAAGAGGAGTTGATTCAAAAGGAGCGCCTAGCCACCCTTGGCAGATTAACCGCCACGGTCAGCCATGAACTCCGCAATCCCCTCGGAACGATCCAGACCGCACTATTTTCAATCGAGGACAGTCTTCAGCGCAAAGATTATTCCCAAGGGACCCGCTCTCTGGAACTGGCCGAGCGCAGTATTGGCCGGTGTGTCGCAATCATTGAGGAATTAAACAGCTACGCCCGTGTTAAAGAACTGAAGATTGCAGAGGCATCTATTGACGATTGGTTGAGAGCTGTATTAAAAGAGCAGAGCATCCCAGAGGAGATATCCTGCGAGTTGGATCTCTCCATCGGGATTCGGCCATCGTTCGACCAGGAAAAACTCCGCCAGGTCGCTGTCAATCTCATCACCAATGCAGTTCATGCTCTTCAGGATAAAACCTCAGGGAAAAAGCTTCTGCGGATTTCCACACATCTTCTTGATGACAATTATGAAATTCGTTTCAGTGACAATGGAATCGGAATGTCGGAAGACATCAAAGAGAAGGTATTTGAACCCTTATATTCTACAAAGGGGTTTGGGGTTGGGCTCGGCATGGTGGTTGTAAAGAATATTGTCGAACAGCACCACGGTGAGATATATATCGAGAGCAAAGAAGGCAAAGGTACGACTGTCACCCTTCGATTACCACTCCACTTTTCGAGAGCATAAATCAGCTATTTCACAAACATTTGGTGAGGGATGGAGAAGGAATTTGAAAATCATTTCGATAAATGGAAGCAGGAGGAAAAAGGGTAATACAGATTTCCTCATTCAATCAATATTGAAGCCTCTTCAGCAAAGTGCGACGCATGTTGAATCTATCGTCCTCGGAGATTACACCATAGGTGCTTGTACAGGCTGCGAATGCTGCAGCAGCTCTTGGCAGTGTGTCATCAAGGATGACTTTCAATCGCTGATAAAGATGATGGACGAGGCGGACGGAATCGTTCTAGCTTCGCCAACCTACTGGTACACAGTAACCTCTGACATGAAATGCTTTATTGATCGCTGCTATAGCCTTGTTCAATTCCCTAAAAATCGTAGTGAATGGATTGGGAAATATGACGGGGCGGGCAAAAGCTGTGTGACTGCAGCCGTATGTGAACAAAAACAGGAAGCAAGTATGGGCAACACCCTGACACTCCTTACGGACTTTGCCAAAGATATCGGCTTAAACGTTGTCGATTCAGTGAAGGCTCTAAATTGCTTTGAGGCGGGAAGCATTCAAAAGGAAAAAGCAGCTTTGACAGACGCTGAAGCAGCAGGGCAGCGATTTTTACAACAGCTGAGATCTTTCATTTAAGCCATCCACAACATAAGCCCCATCCGTCAGGTAGGCACGTGTTCATTATTCTCTGCTGCCTCGCCCTATGAGAGCAGGGACTCTCTCACTTTTTATTCTCCGGCCCTTTTCTGAGGCATTACTTTCCTTATTTATCGCCAGCGAGAGCATCCAAAAACCGTTTCGTAAAGAGCTGATGTTTCAGATTTATTTTAAGGGCGGAGGCACAGCTATCTCAATTATTACTATTATGGTATTATATCCCAGTAAATGGATAGTATTTGCAGCTATTCCATTAATCACAAACGCCTTTTGCCACACTTTTAAGACGTAAGCTTTTTTCACATGCGGAAATACAAAAAGGCACCAACTCCAGCCAAGGGAAACACCATGAAATCAATTTATCTAATTAGATCTTTAACCCTGCTTGCGGGTCTGCTCTTCATCGGGGCAACGGCACAGGCAGCCACAACCCTGACGAGCGTAAAAACGGATAAACCGGTTCTGCTCTCAGGTACGGCAGACAAGGTCTGGAACAAGGCTGCCCCACTGACGGTGAAACTCGACAACCTCCCCTACGAGCCAAGCAACGGCTATGACGGCATGAAAGAGACGACGGTAACCATGAAGTCGCTCTATGACGATGACTACATTTACTTCTTAGTTCAATACGACGATCCCACGGAGAGCCTGGCACGGTTCCCCTGGGTCAAGCAGCAAGAGGGCACATGGAAACAGTTGCAAAACAAGGACTCTACAGGCCACGACAACACCTATTACGAGGACAAGGTCGGCATCTTCTGGAACATCAATACCGATGGCTTCGCAAATGAGGGTTGTATGATCTCCTGTCACATGGACATCGAAGGTGACACCTCTGCAGGTCGTAAATTCACCAACAAAGAAGGTGAAACTATTGACATGTGGCACGTCAAGAACGTCAGGACCAGCCCACTGGGGCAAGTTGACGATCAATTTGTCGACAGCACCAGTGATGGCAAAACCAACAAAGGCTGGGGCCGAAAAGGTGACGTCAAAACCGGCGGCGGCTACGTAAACAACGTCAATAAAGACAAGACCGCTCCAGCCTACATGAACTACCCTCCCAGTGCGCAAGCTCAGTACTATATTCTACCGAGCCTGAAAACTCCGTTCGTCGACATTTTCAAGCCTGGCGACGTGGTCCCCGGGATAATCATCGATGCCTTCCAGGGGCCGCGTGGTGATATCGAGATGCGCGGCAAGTGGGACAACGGCTTATGGAGCGTGGAAATTCGCAGAAAGTTGGTTACCAGTGGGGATAAAGCCGATGTTCAGGACGTTCAGTTTGACGACTTGAGCAAACTCTACCATTTTGGCATCTCGGTTTTTGACAACAGTCAGATCAACCACCTGTACCACGACGACACTTTAATTCTAAAGTTCAAGTAAAACTCACGTACATTGAAGAACAACAAAGCCCGTCAGAGGGAATTTCTCTGGCGGGCTTTGTTGTAAAAAAAGTCTGACCCATCTTTCTTTGACCGGCAATACTAACTTGCTGTAGGTTAAGGCCTTTGCTTACAAGATAAATTCTTTTGGGGTGGGCTTCAAACATGGACATGATGAGCACAAACGATTTAATCCTTGAATGCATCAGAGCCTTTGTTCTGATCGCATTACTGTTAATTCTCTTTTACAGGGGCAAGCTCACTTCACTTGCTGGCCACCCGGGGTGGAAGCAGATCCTTATAGGTTTTACCCTGATCACTTTTGCAACGATTCTGGATATAACCGATGAGATCCCGGGGCTTGAAAGGTTCGTCATCATAGGCGACACAATCATTGAAGCGTTCCTAGAAAAACTCCCTGGCTACCTCCTAGGGTTTATCATGGTTCTGGTCGGTTTTTATAAGATGATCCCCTCTCTGTTAAAAGCACAGGAGGCCGAAAAGGAATTGGCAGAACATAGGGAACACCTTGAGCAACTTGTCAAGAACCGCACTCAAGAACTTGAAGGGGCGCAAGCGGAGTTACTTCAACAAGAGCGACTGGCCACCCTGGGCCAGTTGACGGCTACGGTCAGCCACGAGCTTCGCAATCCATTAGGCACGATCCAGTCCGCCTTATTTTCTATAGAAGAAAGCCTTGAGAGCAAAGACCGCCAACGTGTAACCCGCCCTATTGAGTTAGCTGAGCGCAGCATCAATAGATGTGTCAAGATTATCGAAGAGTTGACGAGTTATGCCCGAGTTAAGAAACTGAGTCTTTCTAAAGCTTCTGTTGATCTCTGGCTGAATAATGTCATAGAAGAGCAGCAGATCCCGGAAACTATCATTGTCGAACGTGACATGGGAGTGAATCTGCAAGCGCAGTTTGACCAGGACAAGCTTCGCCAGGCTATAGTCAACCTCATCAGCAACGCCATACATGCTCTTGAATCGAAAACATCAGACCAAAAGGTCATGAGCATTTCTTTAAAGCCCCTGCAGGACATGTATGAGATACAAATCAAGGATAATGGCATTGGCATGCCCGAAGAAGTTAAAGAAAGGATTTTCAACCCGCTTTTTTCAACCAAAGATTTCGGTATAGGGCTCGGGATGGTCATCGTTAGCAACTTGGTCAAACAACATCGGGGTAAAGTCTATGTGGAGAGCCAACAAGGGGAAGGCACAACCATTACACTTCGCCTCCCGGTGACCATCGACGGTCATGATTGCGAGGACGCCCCCCCTTGCACTGATCTCCGGCCGGGCAAAAGTTTGGCCTCTGCCGGTAAGCGCACCGACGATTTTCTTTAGCCGTTCAAAACAAAAAAAGAGCAACAGATAAACAATCTGTTGCTCTCTGCACGGCAACTCGAACAGTTAACACTCTGCCGAACCTTGTCATTAATCCAAACGGCCTGCCCAAGTTTGCTCTTTTTCTCTTTCCCCCGACATCGCAGCGATTCGGCTAGAATTTAACCTTCGCTTGCGCCGCGGCCATCTCAACACTAACAACCGGCGGCAAAGCTTCACCCGTCTGTTCAAAAATTGCATCCAGAGAAGCTTGTGTCATCGATCGATACATGAGGCGTGAGGTGACCTTGTAATCACCTTTACCCGGTAACGCGATGCGATAGGTTTCGCAGTCCTTGCCCTTTGCGGGAATGCGCCTGTCGTAGCCAATACCATGGGCTTGCCAGCTCTTACCCGTCAAATTGCCCTCTGCATCTTTGAAAAGAACCCGGAAGAAGACTGCGTTCGGGTCGACGTAATTTTTGTCATCAACCATTCCTGAGCTGTAGACCAATTTGCCCTCGCTATCGACCACCTCAATCTGCAGCCACATGATGCGGATATATGTGGTTCCGGTGGGAATCTTGTGGCCGGCACCAACATTGTGAACATCCACTGTCAGCTCAAGAGTTCCGTCATCCGTGATCTTCTCAGCAAGTTTGACCTCGGCGGCGGCACGCAGGAACTCCCGGGATAGTTCCGCCTGCTCGTGGTTGCCCATCTCATCCTGAGCATAAGAGCTGCCACCGATAAATCCGTGAAAAGCGAGGTTTTCGCGTGGTTTACCCATCAAGGCCGCACGACCTGGCGATTTGGTGATCCCGGGTGTGGGTGTCATGTGACAATCCTGGCAACGGATACCTTGCTTGCCATATTCGTTGTTCTTCCAGTCGTCCCAAGTATCAATAATATGCGTACCGGTGGCAGGATGGATGACCATATGACAGGAGCCGCAGAAATCTGCTTGAGTATGAATTTTCGTGTTTTTCACCTTGTGATAAAGTGATTTGCCATCTCCACGGGGCCCTATTTTCACGTTACCGGGTGCCGAGACATGCCCCATGTTGTACATATTACTCACACCTGACACCGTGTGGCAAAAGTCACAGGAGATACCACGAAGCGAGGCAGCATCGAACTTGCTTCCATCTGCTGGAGGCAACAACCCTGTGCGCGCCGCAATGGGAGCATGACAGGCGCCACAGAGGACATCAGTAGCACCGTCGGTCTGCTGATGAGCCAGAAGAAAATCAGGCTGATACCACTTGTCCTCCCATGCGTAAGCATGCATGGACTTCGACCATTCATTATAGATATCACGATGACAGGTAGAGCAGACTTTGGGGTCCTCAAATGCGCCAGGCTTAAACAATTGGGGTGTTGCTGCTTTGGTTTCATCGGCTGTGGCAACGGCCTCTGCCTGTGCCGCGCCACTCGAAGCGTGCAACCCTTCTCCTCCACAGAATAGAACCAAAAGGAAAACGGACATGACAAACAAGACCAAATGTTTCATACCTTAAACTCCTTACCGAGAGACACCATTAGAGAAGACCAAGAAAGAATATCCCGAAGGCTTGCCACCTGTCCACCTCACCATTGATTTTTTCTCATAAATGAACTAGCATCAGGCCGCTACTAGAAAAACCTCTCAATTTAAGGAGTCCCACAGATGCATGCCCTGAAAATGTCATTCTTCATTCTGTTCTTCGCACTCTCCACCTTAACGGGTACTTCAGCTTTCGCCGCCAAAGGCAAGGACCCGACAGCGAACTGGAAACCCAAGTTCGATCCGAGCGGCGCGCAACACACCTACCTGTTGTCATGCGTTGGACACCCGGCGATCGAAGGTGTCGGCGTTGGCTACCGTATCCGTGACAAGGTCTGGGAAAAAAGTGATGGTCGTCTCTTCGTTGACTTCAGACCCCTTTCACAACTGGGTGGAGAGAAGGACGTCATTCGCAAACTGCAGATGGGAGCTGTTCACGGCATGATGAGCTCTTCCGTTGCCGCGGCCAATGTAGCGGACACACTCGGCATCGTAAATCTTCCCTATGTCGTTGACACCTTTGAGAAGCTGGACCATTTTCGGGAAACTCCGAAACTCTGGCAACCCTTTCAGGATGCTGCGCTGGAACAAAACATCGTCGTCACAGACGTCACCGGTTATGGCTCATATGGCTGGGCAACCAATTCCCCCGTCAAGAACATCGTTGAGGCAAAATCGATCAACTTCCGAATCGCCCAAGCTCCGGTCAACATTGACTTCTACAAAGCCTGGGGGCTCAAATTTACCGTAATGCCTTGGCCTGATGTCCCTCAAGCGTTACAGACGGGCGTCATTACCGGCCTTGACCACACGCCTATCGTTTGCAACATCAGTGGCAAATTCAATGTAGCGAAGAATTATACCCAACTCGACTATGCACAGGGCCTTTATATTCACCTAACCAACACACGCTGGCTGAACAAACTCCCGCAAGACCTTCGCCAGATCCTCCTCGATACAATTAAAGAGGAAAGTGCCGTTGCCCGCTCTCTGACTCAAAAGCAACAGGCCGAGCAGATTGAGGCTGCCAAGGCCAGCGGCGTCTCCTTCTATTCACTCTCTTTGCAAGACAGGGATCAGCTCATAGAACAGGCCAAGCCGATGTACGAAAAATGGGGAGAGAAAATTGGTGCCGATTATTTGAAAGTGGTGCGGGACGAACTGGCTAAGCAATAAGGCGGGAGAACATAGCTTCGTCACAACCATAAACGCCATGAGAGAGACCCTACAGGGTCGCTCCTTGTCTTTGTACTAGGATCCAACTTTTGAGCCTTTGATTACTGCAAAATGATGGATTATGCCGCAAACAGAATCGGCCAGAGCAGGCTTCCCGCAATCGCCCACATGATCCCGCCAATCAATACATCGAGGATTTTCCAGGCACTCTTTTTACGAAAGAGAGGCGTCAGAATACGGGAACCGTAGCCCAAGCCGTAAAACCAAAGCATTGAGGCACAGACAGCACCGATGGCGAAAGAGGTCCTTTGGTTTTCAGGAAACTGGCCCGCGATACTGCCGAGAAGAATGACCGTATCGAGGTAGACGTGTGGGTTTAGCAGGGTCAGAGCGAGAGTTGTCGCAATGGCCCAGGTTAACCCTGAGGCCGGCTGATCTGACGGATCAACCTCCATGGCCTCCGCTTTAAGCGCTGATCGGAAAGACTTCACTCCGTAGACGAACAGAAAGAGGGCTCCCCCCCAGCGGGCAGTCAGCATAAGACCTTCTGACGATGCGACCAAAGCTCCAAAGCCGCCGACCCCGAGGAGAATAAGCAACGCATCACACAAAAAACAGATACTGCAGATGGTGAATACGTATTCCTTCCTCAAACCCTGGCGCAGGACAAATGCGTTCTGACTGCCAATCGCAATGATCAGGCTGGCACCAAGGGTGAAGCCTTGTATGATTGGGGTTAGCATAGGTTTCGCAAAGCTGCAGAGGCCAATTTAAAAGGTTTATACAAAGCGGTCATCTCCGCAATAGGTATCTTCAGGGAATGAAACTTCAAACTCCGCAACAATAAAAAATACGCCATTAAATATCTGCGACATGATTCACTTTATCAGGAAGAACGCGCAGCATCTCATCCACCAGCGCCCTGGTCGTGAATGGCTTGCTCAAGTAACCGTCAAAACCCATCTCCAGATATTTCTCCCGATCACCAATGAGAGCAAAAGCGGTTAGAGCGATCACTATCTGGGGCTTTCCTTTAAGCTGTTCGAGTTCACGCAAGAGAGTCAGGGCATTGACACCATCCATCACCGGCATCTGAATATCCATGAGCACAAGGTCAAAAACATTCGCCTTGAAGAGATCAATGGCGATCTTGCCATTGCCGGCGTGCGTGACCCTATGACCAAGGTTTTCCAGAATTGTTGTTATAATCTGAGTATTGACAGGATTATCCTCCGCCAGCAGGACATTTAAAGTAGGGCCTTTCCACAATGGGACATCGCTCCCGGCAAGAGACTTTTCTGCGATATGGCCGGTCTTTCTCTTTAAAGGGAGGATTAAGTGAAAAGTACTTCCGGCCCCCACCCGACTCTCAACACGTAGACTTCCTCCCATCAAGGCGGCAAGACTTCGACTGATGGACAGGCCCAACCCTGAGCCACCGTAGGTCTGGCTATTGACTCCGGGAGCCTGTGCAAAGGGCTCAAAGATTTTTTTCAGCTGATCTGTCGGGATACCGATGCCGGTATCTTTGACAGCGACATCAAGAAGGACCCTGGCACCCGTTTTTTCAAGCAGAGAGACCTCAATTCCGACCTCTCCCTTTTCCGTGAACTTGATTGCATTGCCGAGAAGATTGAGCAGTACCTGTTGAATCCGCAGTGTATCACCAATCAAAAGTTCCGGAACCGCCTTATCAATACTGACCTTCAAGGAAAGATCCTTCAAAGAGAGCTGCTGTTCCAGAAGAGAGCCGAGCTTTCGGATGAAATCATGCAGTCTGAAACCTTCCGGTTTTATAGCAAGCTCTCCTGTATCGACCTTCGACAGGTCAAGCACATCATCGATCAATAAGGACAGGGTGTTAGCGGAAGAGTTGATTGCTGCGAGGTATTCCTGCTGTTCCGGATCCAACGCGGTGTCCTCCAACAGTTCACCAAAACCGATGATGGACGTCATGGGGGTGCGGATTTCATGGCTCACTTTTGCCAGGAACAGGCCCTTTGCGCGGTTGGCGGCCTCAGCAGCTTGCGTGGCTGCCAGCAGCGCGGCTTCATTTGTCTTGCGCTCGGTAACGTCCTGAACCATGCCAATGGAGCTGATGATCACGCCGTTGGCATCGCGTTCATGTCGACATTTTTCATACACATGGCGAACTTCACCTGTATCTTGCCTGACGATCCTGTGCTCGATCTCATAAGTACTCCACCCGTCACGCAGAGAATTTGAGTAGGCAGCATCAACTGCGGCACGATCCTCGGGATGAACAACTTTCAGAAATGCGTCATAGCTAAAATCAAAGGTTTGGGGATCAACCCCGAAGAGGCGAAGAGTCTCTTCAGACCAGGTCAACTGATAACTGGCAACATCAAGATGCCAACTACCGACCCGGGCAAGCTGTTTAGCTTGAATCAACATCTCCCGGCTATTTAGTAAGTCTTCTTCAGCCAGCTTCCGCTCGGTGATATCGGTAACAGCGCCCAGTAAGATCAACTCTCCCTCAGACTGTCCCGCCTCACATCGGCTTTTCTCAGAGACCCAGCGTATCTCCTTCTCTTGTGTCACAATCCGGAACTCGAGCGACTTGCGATCCCCCGGCTCCAGACTGAGGAGATAGGCGGTCACGGTTTGTTGGTCGTCCGGGTGAACCAGAGGGAGGAAGCAACCCATCGAGAGCACATCCTTGATGCGGTAGCCAGAGATTGAACTGATCGCGCCGTCAACCCATTGGACCCGAAACGGACTATCTCCTTTCCGCGTACAGTAATGAACGTAATCCGAGGTGAGGCTGGCCAGTCGGCGATAGCTCTCTTCCATCTCCTTGCGCTCGGTGATGTCGCGATCAGCCCCCCTGAAACCCGCAACCTCGCCAGCTGAATTAAATATTGGTGTCGCATTGCTCTCAAGAAAACGATAACTCCCATCCCTGTGCCGCCAACGCAAGACCCAGCCGTGCCAGCCCCGCTTCTCAGCAACAAATTTGGGAAAAAGCTTTTTTGCCGCTTGTGCATCGTCTTCATGCAGGAAATCAGAGTAAACCCTCCCTACAATTTTATCGGGGTCATAACCCAGTAGATTCAAGAGACTTTGATTTGAATAGGTATGCCGTCCTGAAAGGTCAATTTCCCAGATCCACTCCGAAGACGTGTCAAAGATGTTTTGGAGCCTCTCTTTGCTTTCCCGTAGCTCATCTGCCCCTTCCTTACGCGCAGTAATATCGCGATCGATGCCCCGATATCCGCGGAATTGACCTTCCTCATCAAAGATAGGCGTGCCACTCGATTCAATCACAACCTCACGACCATCTTTGTGGCGGTTTATATTGATTAGATTATTGAAGGGCAGGTATTTTTTTGCGACTGGGTCAAAGTGCTCATGGACACGCTCGGCCTCATCAGGATCCATCAGGTCGAAGGCGTTCAGGCCGATCAACTCACTGGGGTCATAGCCGAGCAAAGTTCGGATTTGCGGACTTGCATAGGTAAAACAAGCATTTTCGTCAAACTCCCAGAACCAATCTTGGGAGGACTCTACCATCTTTCTGAAACGGTCCTCTTCATTTGACATGACAGTGGCCTGAACTTGAGGAATGAATATAGCGTCATAAAGCTGCCCTAATTGTACACGAGACCAGGGTCATGAGAAACCTGCTAAACGCTTTTACTTCATTGCAAGCAGGGGAACATTCTCACCACTGAACAGAAGGGAAACCTTAACTTCTTCTATCATCCTGAAAAATTGCGAGGATCTGACTGCAGGGACAGCCTTTACTTTACCGTTCACTTGTCTTAGATTGATGCCGCCTTTCAACTTGATTCACATTTCTCTTCAAGCTATCGTCTAGATCATTCAAATCAAAACCTTAGGGAGGCTCGCAAGCAATGAAACTTGCCAAGTCCATTTTAAAAAAATTTACGCCTTTTTTTCAAAACAGTTCGTTCTTCCTGCAGGGCCAAATGGACATCAACCCCAAGTCCCGTTGGAACAACGCTTCGCTCCGCAGTGAAACAGGTGGCTTCTATCCCAAAGGGGATGAAGACAAACGGCAGGTCAAGAACCTGGAACCCTGGGACAATACGCGCCGGGACATGATCACGCTCATGTTGAGGACTTTAGTCGAAAAGAATATTGAGGGGGCTTTTGCAGAACTCGGAGTCTACAAGGGGAATACCGCACGACTGATTCATCACTACGTGCCGGAACGACAACTGCACCTGTTCGACACCTTTGAAGGTTTTACCGACAGAAGCGTCAGCGCAGAGAAAGGTCATACGGATTTCGAGACCAAGGGCAGCAAATTCTCTGACACTTCGATCCCGAAGGTTAAGCAGTTTATCTCTCCGCAGAACGATAATGTCACTTTTCACCAGGGTTACTTTCCCGACAGCCTGCCCGCAGATTTTCCCGAGCAGAAGTTCGCTTTTGTCCACCTCGACGCCGATCTCTATGAACCGACCATGGAAGGTCTCAAGTATTTTTATCCGCGCATGAGCACCAGGGGCATCATCCTGGTTCACGACTACAACGCCTGGATCGGAGCGCGCAAAGCCGTGGATGATTTCTTCGCTGACAAAGTTGAGCTGCCCGTTCCCATGCCTGACAAAAGCGGGTCTGTGCTGATTATCAAGCAGTAAGCAGCCACGGCCCGAAGACCTAGCTTTTAGCCTTGAGGATGGTGCGTTTCACGATCCTGCGCCAAAGCTCCTTGGCCGCAGGATCCAGCCGACCCTGACCGAGGTAGAGCAGAAAAAAACGCAGCCGGTCTGTCCGGCTCCAACCCTGAGCGTGTCGATTAAGGGCGTAAAGGTCGCGGAAACTTGCGTGCCGACGAAACACTTTCACCTTGGCTTTTTCCAGGTCGATAATGCGGATGCTGATTTCGTCCCCGGCAAAACGGACAAAGATATGCTTCGGGTAAAAACAGTTATGCTGAATCTTGTGGTCATGCATTCTGGACATAACCGATGCGACTGCCTTCATCAACCGGTGTCGCGTTTGCCTATCAGGCCAACCCTCTTTTAACCAGCGCTCGGTAAGATTTTCCAGCGGTTCATAGCCATCCAGGGCTTCCGTACAAACAATGGCCCGCAGATCACCATCGACCTTGCGCACTGCAAAATAAACCGGCTCAAGAGCAGGAACCTCCGCCTCTTTAAAACGAAGAATATTTTCTATCTCCCGGATGAACGTCGACATGCCGAAAGGATGAAACAGGGTTCGGGTAATATGGTTCTCCTGCCGCTTGATGAAAACACCGACCTTGCCTCCATCTGGCAAATCCAGATCACAACGTGACACCCCGCTCCAGCCACCACGTCTCTGATTGGGCTCTTCGAACCACTCGAGCTGCAAAGCCCACAACTTCTCGAAACTATCAAGATCGTTGTGGCGCAAAACCTCTTGCCACCGACTCGGGAAATAATCGTTCATTGTATTGATCCCAACCTTCCAATTTAAAAGCGACGCACAGTGAAGGGGCATGAGGGGCTTACACCCGGCAAACCAAAAACTGAACCGAGCTTCATTTCTACTTCAGAGCCCAGGCCATGTCAAATACAACCCCTTCTGCTCAACACGTATCGGAACGATATTTATTGCAAAAAAACAGGCCCCTGCATTTTTCTGCTTGTGCAACATAACCTATTAAAAGTACAAGAGCTTCAGACGTGCATAATTAGCACAATCGGTTAGAATTGAATAGCGTATCACTGAACGAGGCAACGATGGATCAGACGATAATCGGTTGGCGCGAATGGCTGGCGTTGCCAGAACTCCAAGTCCCAGCCATCAAGGCAAAGATCGATACGGGTGCGCGCACCTCTGCGTTACACGCTTTTTTTGTGGAACCCTTCACCAGAGAGGGTCGACAGATGGTCCGTTTCGGCGTGCACCCCTTGCAGAAGAGGCTGGACGTTGAAATCTTCTGCGAAGCGCCGATCAAAGATTTTCGTGAAGTCAGCGACTCCGGCGGCCACCGTGAGATGCGCTACGTCATAGAAACAACCATCCTGATTGGAGACCTGCCCCGTCAAATCGAAATGACGCTGACCAATCGCGACAATATGAAGTTCCGAATGTTGCTTGGACGGACAGCGATGGAGGGATTACAGGTCATCCCGGACCAGTCTTACCTCACAGGTCGCAAACGGCACAAATACTAACAAGGAGTCCAACGATATGAAAATAGCTATTATCTCAAGGAATGCAAAGATTTACTCGACCAACCGTATGGTTGAGGAGGCTAAAGCGAAGGGCCATGAGGTCCGAGTCATCGACCCGCTTCGCTGTTACATGACGATTGCCAGTCAACGCCCGACGATCCATTACAAAGGCGAAGAACTGACCGGATACGATGCCATCATTCCCCGGATTGGCGCCTCGATCACCTTCTTCGGCACGGCTGTTGTCCGCCAGTTTGAAATGATGAATGTCTACAGCATTAATGAATCTGTGGCAATCAGTCGCTCGCGTGACAAGCTTCGCAGCCTACAACTCCTGGCCCGCAAGGGCATTGGCCTGCCGGTGACCGGATTTGCCCATTCGACCCAGTACACAAAAGACTTGATCAAGCTGGCCGGTGGTGCACCGTTGGTGATTAAACTGCTGGAAGGGACCCAGGGGATCGGCGTGGTGCTTGCGGAAACGGGAAAAGCGGCAGAGAGTGTCATCGAAGCCTTCCGTGGCTTGAAAGAAAACATCCTGGTTCAGGAGTTTATCAAGGAGGCTAAGGGGGCCGATCTCCGTTGCTTCGTGATTGGCGATAAGGTTGTGGCTGCGATGAAGCGCCAGGGAGGGGAAGGAGAGTTTCGTTCCAATCTGCACCGTGGCGGCAATGCCACACTTGCCAAACTGACCCCGGAAGAGCGCTTAACCGCTGTTCGGGCAGCCAGGATCATGGGGCTTAATGTTGCCGGTGTCGATCTGCTTCGTTCCAATCACGGGCCAGTGGTTATGGAGGTCAATTCCTCGCCGGGCCTGAAGGGAATAGAAGCGGCGACGGAGAAAAACGTGGCAGGCATGATAATTAACTTCATCGAAAAAGAATCGAAACCAGGCAAAACCAAAACCCGGGGTCAGGGATGAAACGACAAAAATCTTTCCTTTTTGGGGGTGAGGAGATTAACGCCGGAGATCGCGTGACGATCGACCTGCCGATGGCCAGACTTTACACCCACTCAGAGCTTACTCTGCCGGTTCACGTCGTACACGGCAAACAGGCGGGGCCAACGCTCTTCATAAGCGCAGCCATCCACGGCGACGAAATCAACGGCGTCGAGATCATCCGACGACTGCTTTGCAACAAGTCCTTGAACCGCCTGAAAGGCACGCTGCTCGCCGTGCCGGTTGTCAACCCGTTCGGCTTTATACAGCGCTCACGTTATCTTCCGGACCGGCGTGACCTCAACCGCTCTTTTCCGGGCTCAGCGGAAGGTTCCCTGGCCAGCCGGATTGCCTACCTGTTCATGCAGGAGATCGTCTGCCGTTCCACCCATGGTATCGACATCCACACCGGATCGAATTACCGCAGCAACCTGCCGCAGATCCGCACCTCGATCGACGATGAAGAAAACTTGCGCTTGGCTCAAGCCTTCGGTGCGCCGATGATCATCCACTCCGCGATTCGCGATGGCTCCCTGCGTGAGGCCGTTGCCGAACACGGCATACCGGTCCTGCTCTATGAGGCCGGCGAAGCCCTGTACTTCAACGAGAATGCGATCCGTTCCGGAATTCGCGGGATAATCAACGTGATGCGGGCGATTGGCATGCTGCCTAAAAGCCTCAAGGCGCGCACCCAGGAACCGGTCATCTCCAGCAAAACCAGCTGGGTTCGTGCTCCCAGAAGCGGAGTTTTCTTTAAACAGGTATCACTTGGCAGCCTGGTAAAAAAAGGTGATCTGCTTGGGATTATTAACGACCCATTAGGCAACGAGAGCGAGTCTGTCTATGCACCCTTCACCGGTGTCGCCATCGGCCAGTTGACCTTACCCCTGGTTCACGAAGGGGACGCCTTGGTCAACCTTGCTAAAGTCGAGGACCCCGATGAAGCGGAGAGCACCCTGGACGATTACACCTCGAACCTCACTGAAGAAGATTACGGGCTGGAGAGATAAAAACTTTCGCCTGCGAGTTGAGCCCTCTCGTAAGGAGCACATCAGCAATGGACCCAAAACGATTACTTAATCTCGACTTTCTGAAGATGCCTTTCAACGCAGAGCTGTTTCAAGTCAAGGCCAAAGAGGTCGGTCTTCCCCCGGGCACCCTGATTCATGTCGGCAAGCAGAAGATCGAAAAACCGGTCATTGATCTTGTTGACTACGACCAGCAACAGCTCGCCACACGCAGGGATATCAGTCTCACGGACGTTTCGACCTTCAAAGAGACGCCCTCAGTCAGTTGGATTAACCTGAGCGGCATACATGACATCAAGATCATCGAACAGTTCGGCCAGCAATTCGGACTTCACGCTCTCGCGCTTGAGGATATCCTCAACACCCAGCATCGGCCCAAAGTTGAGGAGATGGAAGGCTACAGCCTGATCATCCTGAAGATGCTTTTTTTCGATGACAAAACCCAGTCAATCGATACGGAACAGGTCAGCTTGATTCTCGGGCCACACTACGTAATCACCTTCCAGGAACGCGAGGGTGACGTCTTCGAAGGGGTGCGGGGTCGCTTGCAACGCAGTCACGGCAGAATCCGCCAACGCGGGCCCGACTACCTGGCCTACGCACTGGTCGATTCAATCGTTGACAGCTACTTCCACATTCTGGAGAAGGTAGGAGATCACCTGGCGCAGCTTGAGGAAGACCTGCTCAATTATCCTGACCAATCCACTCTGGGGAGGATTCACCACTACAAGCGCCAGCTGCAGCTGCTGCGCAAATCGGTATGGCCACTGCGGGAAGTCATTAGTGAACTTTACAAGGAGGACTCCCCCCTGGTCGCCGAAGGCACCCGGGTCTTTCTGCGCGACCTTTATGACCATACAATCCAGGTCCTCGACACGGTAGAAATCTTTCGCGACACTGTCTCCGGATTGCAGGACCTCTACATGTCGGCTGTCGGCAATCGCATGAACGAGATCATGAAAGTGTTAACCATCATGGCCTCGATCTTCATCCCCTTAACCTTTATCGCCGGCATCTACGGCATGAACTTCGAGTACATCCCGGAGCTCAAGTGGCGCTGGGGTTATTTTGCAATCTGGGGTGTCATGATTTCCTGCATCATCGGCATGCTGATCTATTTCAAGAGGAAAAAGTGGTTATGAAGTACCATAAACACTCCATACTCACGGGCATCATCAAGTTCACAGTGTGCCTGTGCCTGGTGACCTGGGTCCCTGACATCTCTCAGCCCCGTGCCGAGGAGGCACCCGCACCAGAGACGGCCGTGGAAGAGGCCGTGTTCCCAGGTCTCAATGAAGTCATTCCTCAAGCAAACGCAATCAGCGCCAGGTTGACTGCCGCAGAGGCCGTCATTGCCCAAGCCGACTCCCTGGATGGGGTTCAGCAGAAACTCGCCGACCTGGCCGACACAATCAAGGAGGTGGAAGCACAGTTCACCAATTGGGAGGATGCCGTCAACTGGCCGCTCAACCGTCTAATGACAGTCGAGACCCGCTATTCGCAGATCGACCAGGAGCAGAAGCAGCAGCTCGAGGTCCTTTCCGAGCTCTTCAAAGACCTTGAAAACCTTCGCACATCATGGACAGAGGAAAAAAACTTCTGGCAGAAGTGGCAGAAAGCTCTGCGCAAATCAGAAGTCAACATCCCGGAAGACGTCTTCACCAAAGCCCAGAAGAACATTGACGCGATTCTTGAACGGATCTCGGAGGCCTCGACCAAGCTGCTCAAGATGCAGGAAGAGTATTCTGCGGAGCGGGAGATTCTCGACAGCCGACTGCTCCTCATCGATAAAACTCTCAAGCAGCTGCGGCAGGAGACCTTCCGCCGTAATGCCTATTCGTTGTTCAGCCTCGACTTCTACCGTCAATTGACCCCCGAGATGTTTGCAGAGTACCGCGCAAATTTCATCTCGACGGTCAGGCTTCCTGAGGGCTTCTGGCAACGCCACGGCTGGATTATCATCCTGGAATTGATCTCCACCGTCGTACTGGTAAGCCTGCTTTCATTACGTCGCAAAAGACCCAAACCTATTTCTGAAGACTGGCGATTCCTTTTTCAACATCCGTTTGCAGGAGCAATCTTCATCACCATTGCGGCAACCGGCAGCCTCTACGAAAACATCCCGCCCTCCTGGGGTTGGCTCATGCTTACGATTGCAACGATCGCCGCCACGGTTCTGGTCGCAGCAATGGCGGAGAACAACCGTCGCAGACGCTTGATCGTCACCTTAGCGATTGTCTACCTGGTATCGGAAGTCCTCAAAGTCAGCGGCCTGCCGACACCAGCCTACCAGCTTTACGAAGTTCTCCTCTGCGCCATTGCCGCCCCAACCTGTCTGCTGATCGCTCGCCGCAGGCGGCACAAGGAGCCGGACAGATTCGGACCATATCTGGCCTCGCTCTACCTGATCAGCCTGGTCGCCCTGGTTGGTCTGCTTACTGCGCTGCTCGGTTTCGCAACTCTCTCGATCCACTTGATCGAAGCCGTGCTCGGAACTATCATCATCGTCTTCATGGTGCGCATGACAATTCATCTGGCCGATGGCGGCATCACCGAGTTTTTACGTCTTAACTGGGTCAGGGATCGCCAGTTGGTCATGAAACTGGGGATCAGCACCGGAGAACGGCTCAAGACTCTTGCCCGCATTTTTATCCTGATCAATGCCGGCCTATATCTGTTGGTGGCATGGGGCGTCTACAATGATATTGATGAAACCCTGATGACTCTTTTGAGCTACGAATATACGATTGGCGGCTTCAACATTTCGGTCTACATGGTCGCCATGGTGACACTAGTCCTCTACCTGACAAATCTGGTGTCATGGCTACTTCAGGCTTTGGTCGATGCCCATTACATGACACCTCGAAGGATCGACTACGGCGTTAAGGCCGCACTGAAGAGGCTTTTGCACTATACCCTCTTTACTATCGGCTTCTTTGTCGCCATAAGCATGGCCGGTCTCGACCTGCAAAAGTTCACGATCATCGCCGGCGCTCTCAGCGTCGGCATCGGCTTTGGTCTGCAGAACATCGTCAACAATTTCGTCAGCGGCCTGATCCTGCTTTTCGAACGCCCGGTCAAAGTAGGAGACACCATCAACATTGATGAGCAGTGGGGAACCATCACCCGAATAGGGATGCGTTCAACAGTTTTTGAAACCCTGGATCGTTCCGAAGTCATTGTCCCCAACTCGGACCTGATCTCACAAAAAGTAACCAACTGGACTTTCACGACCAACGTTTCGCGAATCGTCCTGACGGTCGGCGTCGCTTATGGCAGTCCACTCGACAAGGTTCTGGATATTCTTATACGAGTAGCCAAAGAACACCCCGACATCCTCAAAGACCCCGAATCTTCAGCAATCTTCACCGGCTTCGGGGAAAGCTCGATCGACTTTGAACTGCGTGTGTGGGTCTCCGATATCAGTAAACGGCTCAAAATTAAAAGCGATATGGGGCAGGCCGTCGATCGTTACTTCAGGGAAGAAGGGATCACCATTCCCTTTCCGCAACGTGACTTGCATCTGCGTTCAATTGAGGAGGACTTACGCTCCTCTTTTGCGGGCTCAAAGCCAACAGGTGACTAATACGCCAGCACGACTCAAGAAGACCGCAGCTTACCGCTTTCCTGAATCAGCTTATCGTTGCCTGGCATTCCCTTATGAACATAGCGAATAAAACCTGACGAATCGATTAAGTAGGTGATTCGACCGCTCCCATAAAGCTTACGGATTGTGCCGTCGTCGGCCAG
The DNA here is from genome assembly GCA_029667085.1 of Deltaproteobacteria bacterium IMCC39524. NCBI lineage: Bacteria > Deltaproteobacteria > Deltaproteobacteria bacterium IMCC39524. Next base: position 446,818 of record JARUHJ010000003.1, on the reverse strand, counting down.
CAACGAAAAGTGCAAACCGAGCTTGGTGACAAAATCTTTGTGGGTTTCCAGAGCGTCGCCACTTACGCCCAGAACCTGGACGCCGAGCTTTTCAAAACGTTCGAGTTCGTTTTGAAAAGCCTTCATTTCACTGCTTCAGCCAGGGGTGAAGTCGGCATAGTACAAGGCGAGAACGACAGGCCCCTTCTCCAGGGCCTGGCTGAGGATGAACTCCCCACGGGTCGACATGGCCTTAAAATCAGGGGCCGCTGCACCGACCGGAAGAGCCCCAGCGTTCGAGGCCAGAAGTGCCTTCGCAGCGACGGTTCCGGCACGAATCAATCGTTTCATTGCAAACCCCTTTCTCCTGTATGATCCGTCGTAAGGACAAAACTCGCGGGCCAGAACCTTTAAACTTTTCAGGGGCGGGCTATTGATCGCTGAGCGTTTTGAAACCTTCCGGGCCGCTACGAATAGTTTTTCCTGAAGCCTTTGCAATGCCTTTCAACATGCCATTAAAAACATAGTGATGAAACGGCATCACAGCATACCAGTAAAGAAGTCCCAACAACCCTCGGGGCAAGAACCGGGCAACCTGTTGCACTTCTACCTGGCCATTCTCCAAAGGCTTAATCCGGAAGGAAAGAACCGCCTCTCCGGGCAGCTTCATCTCCGCTGAAAGCATCAGGTAATCTGGTTTTCGCACGTCGACCACCCGCCAGAAATCGAGGGCATCTCCAGGGTACAGCTCTGTCTGACTTCGACGCCCCCGGCTCAGGCCCACTCCGCCGCAGAGCCGATCCATGATACCTCGGATTTGCCATAGCCAGTTGGCGTAGTAGTAGCCATTTTCCCCACCGATCGAGATCACTGCTGGCCAGATCTCCTCCGGCCTTGCATCCAGAACGACTTTTCGCGAATCATCGTAGAAACTGCCTCCGGCCCAGCCAGGATCACCGGGCACACTCCATTCTGCAGGGTGAATCTCTCCAGAATCTATCCAGGAGGTTTCTACATGGTGTTGTCGAAGACGATCAAGCGCCAGTCGAATCGCCTTACGGGCATCAAAAAGGTCTTGGGGTAAAAGCTCTGTAATGCGATTCTCCTGACAAATCACCGGGTTACTCAAGCCTTCGGCCAGGGGCCGCGCAATGGAAGCGGGCACCGGAGTCACGAGATGAATCCAGTAAGAGCTGAGGCGCGGTGTGAGAACTGGTACCGGGATGACCAGTCGTCGCCGCAGGCCCGCTTCCTGGGCATAGATTTCCATCAACTCCCGATAATTGGTCACCTCAGGCTGACCTATATCAAAGGTCTCCCCGAGTGTTCTCGGCTCTTCAATACAGCCGACCAGGTAGTAGAGGACGTTCCTGACTCCGATCGGTTGACAGGGGGTGTCGATCCAGCGCGGCGTAATCATCACCGGCAGACGATCAACCAGGTAGCGCAGGATTTCAAAAGAAGCGCTACCCGAGCCAATGATCATCGCTGCCCGCAGGATAGTCACAGGGACCGGCCCATGACGCAGGATATCTCCAACTTCGGTCCTCGATTGCAGATGGTGGCTGAGTTTCCTCTCTTGGTCACCCAAGCCACTCAAATAGACGATCTGTTCCAGCTTTTCTGCTGCAGCAGCTTCCGCCATATTGCGGGCGGCCTGCCGGTCAGTGAAAGCAAAGTCCCTGACACCCGGAGTCATGGAATGGACCAGATAGTAGGCGGCGCGGCAGCCAGAAAGAGCTTTTTGCAGCGATGCCTTGACGAGAACATCGCCTTTGACGACTTCCAGCTTCGGGTGCTCTGCCCATGGACGGTTCTGGAGTTTCTCCGGGGCACGAGCGAGAGCTCGAACAGGATAACCGGCATCCAGCAAAAGGGGCACGAGACGGGCACCGATGTACCCGGTTGCACCGGCTACAAAAATGGGTTTTGTATCTCTCTCTTGAGGCATGATTAATTTTTCCTGGACGGTTTCGTCAGTGCAGACATTATTGTCAAGAAAGCTGACATCAGAATAAGCGTTTTGTTAGACTTGTAAACAGCTTATCACACGAAAAAGCGTAAAGCGGCCAAAGCCACTGACTTTAACAGATCGGAAAACTCTCCATGCTGCGTCTAGGTCTATGTTGCCTGTTCAATCAGGCGCCCATCCGCTTCAGAAGCGCAACGGCCAAATTTGTCAGGCCGCTTGATCGCCCTGCCCAACTGGTGAAGCTGAGCAAACTCTGCCTCGATAATGCTCGCTCGTTGGTTGCCGCCGTTGAAGAGGTGTATCGTTTGGGGTTCGGCTCTTTCCGGGTTTCCTCGCCGTTGCTACCACTCTACACCCACCCCGAGGTTGGCTACCGGCTGGAAGAGCTACCCGACGCTCGCGAAATTACGGCAACCTTGCGCTCGGTCAAAACTCTCAAGAAAAAAAATCAACTCCGGTTCAGCTTCCATCCGGACCAATTCACCCTGCTCTCCAGCCCCCGGCCCGAAGTCACAGCGGCCTCTCTCAGGGAGCTCGACTACCAGGTGATGCTGGCTGAGCTGATCGGTGCCGATGTGATCAATATCCACGGTGGCGGCGTCTACGGTGACAAGCAGAGCGCCCTGTCTCGACTGGTGAAGGAGATCTCTGCGTTAGCGGAACCGATCCGCAGTCGATTGACCCTGGAAAACGACGATCGCAGCTACACGGTCGAAGATCTTTTACCGGTCTGCGAACAGCTCGACATCCCTTTGGTCTATGATGTCCATCACCACCGCTGCAACCCTGACGGCCTGACCGTCGCCGCAGCAACCGAGGCCTGCATGCGGAGCTGGCAACGCCTCGGACGCGAACCCTATTTTCACCTTTCATCTCCGAAGCACGGCTGGAACGGCAAACCGGGGCCCCATGCCGACTTTATCGATATTGCCGATTTCCCAGCAGAGTGGCATGGTCTGGAGGCCACGATCGATGTTGAAGCCAAAGCCAAAGAACTGGCGCTTCTGAAGTTAAGAGAAGAATTGTCCCTGCCTCCATGGCCAGGTGACGAAACGACAGCTAAACATGGTTGCGCAGCTTCAACTCCAAAGGATGCGGGTTGAGATAAACCTGCTGTTGCAGATAGACCTGATCATATTTACGCACAAAGTGATTGAGCAGGGTGACTGGCACGATCAGGGGAATTTGTCGCGCCCGGTAGCTATCAATGACGCTCAAGACCTCCTGCTTTTCATCTGCGCTGAGCTGTTTTTTGAAATAACCGAGCACATGCTGCAAGACATTAACGTGCTTGGCGACCGTGGTTTTCAAACGGAGGCCCTTGCTCAGCAAAGCCCGGTAGGACTCGAAGAGTGCCTGTTCTTCGATGGCCTTGGCGTCGGCAACCAGTTTTCCCATCTGTCGATAAATTTCAGTGCTATGGGAGAGCAGGAGCAGCTTATGCCGGGTATGAAAATCCACCAGAACACCGCGAGTCGCTCCTTTCTGTAAAGCCTCGCGCCAACGCTTGAGAGTAAAGATGGTTTCAATGAAATTATCGCGCAAACCGGGATCGTGCAATCGGCCATCTTCTTCGACGGGCAACAGGGGAAAGTGTTCCATAAATGCCCGGGCAAAGAGGCCGACCCCTTGTTTATTAGGGACCCCATTACGATCGTAGAGCTTGACGCGTTCCATACCGCTGCTGGGTGATTTCGATTTGAAGATAAAACCGCAGAGCTCTTCTTTTTCGAGTTCGGCGACCCGTTTGTGTGCCCATGCTGCCATCCGGTCGGTGATGTCTTCGCCACTTTTGGAAAAAACCAGACGCTGCGACTCAGGTTCACCGACCAGACGTAGTGTCTCTCGTGGTGTCGGCAATCCCATCTCAACCTCCGGACAGACAGGGACGAACTCGACGAATCGACTGAGTGTCTCGGTCAGGAACCGATCGAGCTTGTGTCCTCCATCGAAACGAACCTTTTCACCGAGCAGGCAGGAACTGACTCCCAAACGAATTTTTTCCTCCGACATAAGAACTCCTTTTCAAAGTTGGTTAAACACAAGATTACCAGCAAATCAACGAGAAGAAAGGGAGACTATAGAGTTCTGTTGCTTGCTTTGTGATTTGATTCTGCGACAATTAAGTTCAGATGTCTCATTAAACAGGCAGAATTTAAGTAGGATCTTTGAATCCTTGGAGCACACCATGAAGTCTGTAGTTATCCTTTTTGGCACCTTTCTATTGGCTGGATGTACTGCCGCCCCGCAGGGGATAATGCCGGTTGATAATTTTGATCTTGATCGCTACCTCGGCACCTGGTACGAGATCGCCCGCCTTGACCATCGCTTTGAACGGGGCCTCAGTCAGGTGTCTGCGACCTACAGCAAACGTTCTGACGGCGGCGTTGATGTTATTAATCGCGGATTCAACAGTCAGGCAAACAAGTGGAAAGAGGCCAAAGGACGCGCCTACTTCATCGGTGAACCCGATGTCGCACGCCTCAAGGTCACTTTTTTCTGGCCCTTCTACGGCGGCTACAACGTGATCGAACTTGACCAGGAAAACTACAGCTATGCCTTGATTTGCGGTCCGAACAAAAAGTACCTGTGGCTTCTGGCTCGGACCAAAAAGCTCGACACAGGCATCAAGGAGTCTCTTATCGCTAAGGCAAAAGCCCTTGGCTTCAACACCAGTGAGCTGATCCTGGTCAAACAAGAGGAATAGGTGCAATGCACATCCTGGAACGCGAAATCATCCTCGATACTGATCCAGAGACACTCTGGGAGTTTCTCTCCACACCGATGAATCTGAATGATCTGACTCCTCCAGAGCTGCACTTTCAGGTTCTCTCTGAAGTTCCCGAAAAAATGTACAATGGGCTGATGATTCTCTACGAAATCCAGATTCCCCTCTTTGGCAAACGCCGTTGGCTGACAGAGATCAAACACATTGAGGCGGGAACCTTCTTTGTCGATGAACAACGCGTTGGGCCCTACAAACTCTGGTATCATCAACACCGGATAGACGCTTTTGACAAAAAAACCAGAATGATTGACCGGGTCTGCTATCAGCTTCCCTTCGGAGTTTTAGGTCTTCTGGTCCACAGGCTCTGGGTCAAAAAGATGCTGGAAACGATATTCAACTATCGCACAGCACGCCTTTTGGAGCGCTTTGGTCAATAAATACAGCCGCTTATCCATTTCGCTCCAGTTCAGCATCGGAAAAGGTGAAACAGGAACAGCAAACTGTTTCATTTCGAAATTCCATGTTTCATTAAGGATTTGAACCTCATGTTCTGGCTGGGAATCATCATACTGTTCATCTACCTTATTGTCGGGCTGGAGGTTACTATCGGGAGTCGGAAAATCCGTTTCCTGAGAGACATCAATCCGAACTCGGAGAATTTACTACCGTCCGTTTCGATCATCGTCGCGGCGCGAAACGAAGAACGGAATATCCGCACTGCATTACAATCGCTGTTGTCCCTCGACTATCGCCATCTGCAGTTGGTCCTCGTCAACGATCGCTCCGAAGACGCGACCGGTGACATCCTTGATGAGATGAAGACAGGCGATCCTCGTCTCGAGATTCTTCATCTTCGGGAGCTGCCAAAGGGCTGGCTGGGCAAAAACCATGCGCTCTGGCAGGGCAGTTTGAAGGCAACCGGCGACTTGCTGCTCTTTACCGATGCCGACGTGGTTATGGAACCGGACACCCTGGCTCGTGCAGTCAGCTATTTTCAAGCAGAGAAACTCGACCACCTGGCCGCGACACCTGAAGCGAGGATGCCGAGTTTATTTCTCAACATGTTCGGAGTCACCTTCGGGTTCTTTTTCGGTATTTTCACCCGCCCCTGGAAAGCACCTGACCCCAAGAGTGACTGTCACACCGGCATCGGTGCCTTCAACCTGGTCAAGGCAGAAAGTTACCTGCAGTCCGGAGGGCACAAAACCATCGCCTTACGCCCTGACGATGACCTTAAATTAGGCAAGATTCTGAAGCAGAACGGTTGCCACCAGCAACTGATCTACGGTACAGGTTTGATCTCCGTCGAATGGTACGCCAGCATCCGCGAACTGGTTCTGGGGCTTGAAAAAAATATCTTCGCCGGCACTGACTACCGCCTCTGGTTCGCCATCTCCGGGGTTATCTTCAACATGATCGCCATTCTCTGGCCCTTCTTCGCACTTTTTTTCACCTCTGGAGGCACTCTCTTGCTCTACGCGCTCATCGTTCTTGCCATCGGCCTGATCGCTGCAGATGGCGCCCGTTTTCATGGCTTCAGCCCCTGGTTCGCACTGGGCTTTCCGCTTACGGCCGGACTCTTCACTTTCATCATCGTTCGTAGCGTAACCTGCAACCTGGTTAAAGGCGGCATCACCTGGCGTGGCACCTTTTACCCTCTTGCAGAGCTTCGTAAAAATCGGGTCTGAAGAGAGCCGCGGGATAACTCCCATTCCTTGATTAACCTTGTGATTTTAAGCCTTTCATGCTAAAAAACCTCTACTAATGACCCCCTGAAAAGGGATCAGGCTTCGTTATGGCACAGGGCAAACGCTCTCGCCAACATGGCTTCCGCCCCCTCTCTTGAGGCCGTTATGAACAACACGCTTTTCATCTTAATTATGATCGCTATCTACCTGATCGCCGCCATTCCTACCGGGGTTGTGCTTGCACGGTTGATGGGGGGCGAAGACGTCCGACAAAAAGGCAGCGGCAACATCGGGGCAACCAACGTCTACCGGGTTGCAGGCAAACTGGCCGGTGTTTTGACACTGGTCGGCGACACTCTGAAAGGTTTTTTGCCATTGCTGGCACTCAAAACCTGGCTGGAACCAACACCGACACAACTCGGGATTGCCAGCGCCGTTGCCATTTTGGGCCACTGTTACCCAGTCTATCTCAAATTCAAAGGGGGCAAGGGCGTGGCGACAGCGCTCGGCATCTTCCTGGTGCTTTCACCCAAAGCAGTCTTTTTCGCCCTGATTGTCTTTATCCTGACCGTTGCAATAACCCGATATATATCTCTTGGCTCGGTATTGTCAGCACTTTCCGCACCCTTGGTGATTCTGCTCCTGAACCATCCGCAGCCTATTTTCCTGGCCACGCTCTTTATCGCCGCACTGGTCATCTGGCGACACAACAGCAACATCAGACGCTTGCTCGATGGCACGGAGAATCGTTTCAAGGCCTGAGCCATTCCTGAAATCTTGACTTTTCCTGAGAAGACTCCAAAAATGTACCGATGTCAAAAAACTTTTTTTTACTGGAGTCCCCTTTCATGACCTCACGCACCCGGAACCTGACCCTGATTATCTTCACGCTGATCGGTCTCCCTCTACTCTGTGTCGGACTCTGGTTACAAAGTTTCCTTACGACCCCTGTCATTCCATCAGAACCACAAACTATTGAGATCAAGCAAGGCAGCTCCTTTGCACGTATTGCCGTACAACTGCAGACAGCAGGAGTTGTCAACGACGTGCGTCGTTTCACCCTGCTGGCCCGTTGGCGCAAAGCCACAGCGCAGGTGCACGCCGGCGAATATCTTTTTGAGACCTCAGCAACACCAGACCAGGTCCTTGCCCGTCTGGTCGCCGGTGATATCCGCAAGTTCCAGGTTACGATCCCGGAAGGCTTTAACCTTCAGGAGATTGCTGGCCGCCTCGAAAAAACAGGAGTCGGCTCTGCGCAGGAATTTCTCTCTCTCTGTAAAGACGAAGCTTTTATCAAAGAGCTTGGGATAGAGGCAACCTCGCTCGAAGGGTATCTTTTCCCCGAGACCTACACCTACACGTCATCGACAACACCGCGGCAGCTCTTGAGCGCCATGGTGGAACAACTTGACTCCCAGATTACTGCAGAACTTCTGGAAAGCGCTGCCGCGTTGAAGCTTGATCGACACCAATTGATCACACTGGCGTCGATTATTCAGAAAGAGGCCGGCAACCTGATGGAGATGCCACTGATATCTTCGGTATTCCATAATCGACTCCAGCGAGGAATACCACTGCAAGCAGACCCGACTGTCATCTACGGTGTTGCTGATTTCGATGGCAACCTGACGCGTAAACACCTGAACACGCCAACCCCATACAATACCTACCGCATGCGTGGCCTGCCTCCGGGCCCCATTGCCAGTCCAGGCGGGTTTGCCCTGCAGGCAACAGCGAACCCTGCAGAGGGTAAAGACCTTTACTTTGTGGCGCGAGGGGACGGCACCCACGAGTTCAACGCCACATTAAAAGAGCACAACCGGGCGGTGCGCCGCTATCAACTGCGGCGGCGCTGAAAAAACCAACCAGGAAGGCAAGAGTTATGGCCATGCGCATCCTGCTGGCTGAAGAAAATCTGCAGCTGGCTGCTGCGATTTCCGGTCGTCTCAAGCAGCTGGGCTTTGATGTCCAGCATGAGTGCGACGGCATCGCGGCTCTGCGTGCTATTGCCGCCAAGCCTCCGGATCTGCTGCTGATCGAGCTCAAACTGCCCAGCCTGCACGGAATTGAACTGGTTAAAAAGTTGCGCCAAAGCCCGCTCACCAGTAAACTGCCCGTAGTTGTAGTCACCGGTTATTACAAAGGTGAAAAATTCCAAACTGCCGCCAAGACTCTCGGCATTCATCACTATCTGGAGAAACCGCTTAAGGCTGCCGACCTCATGACAGCGATCCAGCAAGCAATCAACCCGAGCCCCTCAGCGACAACGGCACCAGCCGCTGTGGCACGCCCTTTCGCACAACATTTACGGACAGCATTCTTAAAGCGTTTTTCCGGTCTATTGACTTTGAGGTATCCGGACACTTTACGCATGCTGACCTTTATCAACGGCGCTCCGGTCGCGTTACGTCCTGGTTACAATCATCGTGACTTTGGTGATTTTCTCCGTAGTCGGGGTCAGCTTTCCGATGATGAATACAACTACTTCACAACCACAGCGGCTTACCGACACGACATCCTGGTACAACTGGGCTGCCTGCAATACAACGATCTTTTGCAAGCCGAGATGGATTACCTGAACCAGGAGCTCATCTCAGCGTTCGGCAGCAATCAATCACAAGCGGCGTGGAAAGCTATCCCGGCCCCGGAACTATTGCAGTTGATTACCCTCAACGTGCCACAACTGTTCTATGAAGGGTTCCACAAGCACGCCGGCCAAACGGCACTGCAGATGCGGCAGACCTTCAAAGACAAATACCTTCTGCTGGACCAGAATTATTTTCGGCACATCAATTTCCTGCGCTTGAATGAGGCGGAAAAACGCTTTTTAAACGGCCTTGACGGCCAACGAAAACTTGCCGAGTTGATCGCTGAAGAACCGGACTGCGGTCCACTGCTGCTGACCTTGACCAACCTGAACATGGCACGCTTTGCTACAGTACCGACCCCTTCTGCAGAAGCCGAAGACTTGCCACTGCGTGCGCTTTTCAATGCCGTAGAAGAGGAGATGGAGGTTCCCGCAGAGGAAACTTTCGAAAGCTTCTCCGACCTGGTAGATGAGAGTGACGTTGAAGACATTTCTGTTTCTGGAGCAGGGGTTAAAGCGACACAAGACCAGGCAGCAACGGCAGAGAAAGACGACCTGCCACAGGAAGTCCGACTGATTGCCAAAAGCCTGGAAGACAAAAATCATTACGAAGTCTTTGGCATCAAACAGGGGAAATTCTCCATAAACCTTCTTAAAGAACGCTACTTCGCCATTACACGCAAGTTCGGACCCGAGGTTCTCATGCAGCTCGGCGGGGAAGAAGCTGTGCTGGTCGAGGAGATCTTATCAAAGGTCGCCACGGCCTACGATACCCTCACCGACGTCGTTAAAAAAGAGCGTTATGACGAGATGCTCGGAGCCGACAAGATCGGCCTTGGCCATAAGGGCGATGATCGCTTTCAAGCCCAGGTGCAGGCAGAGTCAGGCAAAGTGTTCCTGGAAATGGAAGAGTGGGACAACGCTGAAAGAGCACTTCAGGAAGCGGTGAATGCAGACCCCGATAATGGCGACTACCTGGCCAGCCTGGCCTGGGCCATCTACCGCAACCCCAAATATACCGACAGCCTGGCCATGCGCAATAAAGCCAAGCAGATGCTCAACAAGTCGATCACCATGGAACGAACCGCCCTGGCGTTTGCTTACAAAGGCTGGATGCTTTTCGAGGCAGGACAGGAATCGATGGCAGAATCCGAGTTCAACAAAGCCCTCAAACTTGATGCGCGCCTGACTATGGCACGAAAAGGATTGCGCAACCTGCAAGAGCAGCAGGAGCAACAGAAGAAGGGTTTGTTCAAGAGGATGTTTAAATAAAAGCTGTAAGCTGTATGCTGTAAGAAGGCAAAATAAAACACAATCTCTTTCACGCAAACAGAAACGAGACCAGAATTTAGTTCTTGGCCTCGTTTATTTCTAACCTTACAGCCTTAAAGCTTTACAGCCCTAAAGCTATGTTCTTACTCGTGAACATAAGCCCACTCACCCACGCTTTCAAACCAGCCACCATGACCCAATGAGGGATAATTCTGTAGAGGATAGTAGACGAACTTATCCCAGCGCAAAGGTCCGGTTGGTGCTTCAAGGACCAAGACCCAGGGGTTGCCATGATATCTTTCTATAGCCCTCCCGCCCGGGATATAAGTAAAGTCTGGTAGATCACCGCCTTTGATTTCGTGTCCAGGAGGATAAGTAACCTTCAGCAGGTTAAGGCTTTCAGGAGGCTGCCCAAAATTTTCATAATAGTCATTGATTGCAGCAATGAGGGGGGCGGCTTCTTTTGAGAGTCTTTCGAAGCCCTGCATGCGGATAGAGTCCGCTGATTTAAGGGAGAGGATGCTCAGGACAACCATCATGCCGCTGCCAACCAGTACGGCCATGGCCGCACACCTGCCCTTACTGAAGAGGAGTCCGAATACAGCAACAACCATGATGATCATGCCGAGCAAGCTGAACCAGGAGACCAGCTCTTGCCCAGGGATCGCCCAATCGCCATAACCGGAGACAGCCAGATAGCTGGAACCCAAGGCATAGGCGCAGAGCAAGGCACTGAGAATACCAAAGCCCGAAAGCGACAACTTCAGTTTTGAACGGAAACCTGTTTCAGCCTCCAGATCGTACAGCATATCCCCTCACATTTAATCCCTATAGTTAAAACAGACTAATGCAGTTGATCTGGCTGGTCAACTAATTTCTTTAATCCTTGGAGGGAAACCGACACTGGCAGTCGACAATTCTGCCAAACAGTTAAACTGTTGTTACTCAAACAACTTTAACGCGAGCGAATCCTCCACCAGGCGTGCGCAGGTTGGTCACCTGGCCACGATACAGACGGGCCGTAACGCCGAGAATCTGGTCACGGTAAGCATAGAGCCGCAAATCAGTCTTCATGGGCTCAAAGTTGGGGACTTCGGTCACAGAGGGGGGCACGAGTTCCTGCACCAGAGTGGTCGCAAGAGGCAACTCATCAAATCTTTTGCGGCTAATTTTCCCGCCAAGCAGCACACCCCGACTGCCAAAGCTATCGACCGGCTTGAAAACATGCTGTTTGCGAACCGCCCAGGCCTCCTGCAAATCAAGCTCAGCAAGAATATTTGACGTCGGCAGAAGAGCATCGAGGATGCCTGCATCCTGATCAGACGTCAGGTAGGGAGCTCTCTTGACCGGATCAGTCCAGAGCACCATACGTCGCTTGTCGGCGATCAGACCATACATGTGAGGATTTGGAGTAAGGCAGACCTTGCCAGCCAGGTAAGCCTTCCGCAATCCGGCCATGGCGTCACTCTCCAGGAAGAAATCACAGTGGCGATTGTAAACCATATCGACCGCTTGATCATTCAGCCAGACAACTTCTTCGCAGGCTTCCAGCTGTTCAGGGGCAGCGATCTCAGAAGGGATACCCCATTCTTTGAAAAGGTCTGCAAAAGCCAGCATCTCAGGATAAAGATACTGTTGAGTCGGCTCCTCATCAACGATGACGATGCGCTCCGGCCTGGGCTTGCTGCCACCTGAGAACTGACGCATCTCAGAGGCGAACGTTCTTAACAGACGAGCTTTCATCTTCGGAGCAAGCGACTCAGGTCGAATAGGGAGTCTGGGGTTGTGAGACAGGTAAGCCAGCAGGCTGCCACCGGCATTGGTGTTGACCTCAATCAGGCGCGGCATGTCTCCTGTCAGGTGAAAGTCATAACACATCATCACTGCAGAGTGCCCCGGATCAAAGCGGGCCGTTTCGGGAAGGTTTTGATAAACATGGGAACGATAACCAGGATGGCGGCTGAGGCGATCGAGCAGGCGCACCAGTTTGCACATACGCCGTAAGGCCACTGCGGGCAGTTCAACGACAGCCTCGCTTAAATTTTCGTTAAAGTTGGACATCCCGCAGATCCTGTTCGGTGAAACAAGTTATTGATCGTATTGTGCCATACTCAGCATATGCGGCCAAGCAGATAGCGGCCTTTATATTAATCCACACATTATGAGTGGGAATAGACTGGCTTGCTGGTAATTTTTGAGCGATAATGTGTCCTCGCAAGTTACTATTGAGAACGCTTTAAGTGAAACACAAGGGAGGATCGAATGTCCACTGATTGCAACTATGGCTTCGGTTGTGAAGTTGCCACCAGGTTTGAGGAGACGATTGAGCAGGTAGAACAACGACTGCAGGAGAAGGGCTTTCAAATTTACACGCGGCTCAACCTGCATGAGATTGTGGGCCGTTCCGACCACGATAAGTTCGGGCGCTATATTATTATCGGCGCCTGCAATCCGGAGTTCGCACAACTACTTTTCAACGCCGATCCGAACATTGGCTTGTTAATGCCGTGCAATATCATCATCTACGAGCTTCATTCCGGAGGCTGTAAGATCATGATCAAGGACCCGGCCAGGATCATGGACATGATCTCCAGCCCGGTCGCTATAGAGACGTCGATTAACGTCAAGTGCCTCATGGAAGAGATCATTGAGGAATTGAGCAAATAGGGATACGTCCCCATGAGGCAGTATCCCTATCCAGATTGTTGACAAACCCAACCCTGGCTCTTATGTAGAGTTTGTCTTTTGAAAGGCTAAAAGCAGAACCGGCGGTTCGCGCACCGCCAAGCGCCATACTTTTACCCGGCGGCAAAAGTATGCAAAAACGCCTTCTCCTAGCGGAGGGCATATACGTTCTCCACATGTCTGTGGCATTAACACGTTGCGGGGTTCGAGAATCCGGCCCGTTTCAGGGGGCCTCCCGTCAGGGCTTTCTAGAGGGAGGTGACGTAATGACCTGTGTGCCCAGTGAACCACTGTGGGAGAGGTTCAAAAGGGCCTCGTCAACTACGGGGGAAGCGTAGGCATTAAAAGTCTGGTTGCCAGAAAATAGCCAGTAGAAACTTTCGAGCACAACATGCCCAGCGCAGCGTCAAGCTTTCTTTTGCTTCGTTTTCTTTGTTGCTACAAAGAAAATGACGTTGCTGTCGGGCAACCCCGACGGTTTTTGTTTTATCCCTTGATTGCAAAAGATCAGCAAAAAAAGAAATCAGATTAACGATCTGTTGTCGTATATCCATTTGAAACCACTTCCACAAGCCTGAACTTTGTCAGCAGCCTGCTATCTTCTAAAAAAGAGTGTAAGCGAAAGAGTGCAGGCTACTCCAAAGATTCAGCCAACAGCTGGATCGTGTGCATCGCCCGCACATCAATCTCTTGCTTCTCAAGTCCACCGCGCAACTGCATCATGCAGCCAGGGCAATCCATGGCAACGCAGGTCGCACCGCTCTTTTCAATATCCTTGACCTTGTCACCCAGGATCTGCTTGGAAATGTCGGGGTGGCTGGTCAGCGAATAGGAACCGCCAAAACCGCAACAGCGGTCAGCATGTTCCATCTCGACCAGCTCCCGTCCAGAGGTCGTCAGCAGCTCACGCGGCTCTTTCCAAACTCCGGCGCCACGCTTGAGATGGCAGGAGTCATGATAGGTGACCTTCTCGGCAACAGAGAGCCCCTTGAAAACCTCGGCGGCACCAAGCTGGTTGACGATGAAGCCGGCCGCATCGACAGTGATCTCGGCCAGGTGCTCTGCCTTGGCGGCCCAGACCGGGTTGTCCTTGAGGAAATCGACAAAATCCCGCTGCAGCGCCATGGTGCAGGTCGGGCAGGTGGTAAGGACGAAATCAGGATCATCCTTGAGCATAGCGGTGATATTCTGCTCGGCCAGCGCAACGGCGGTTTCCTTGTCTCCGGAGTAAAGAGCCGGCACACCACAGCAGTTCTGATCGAGTGGATAAGAGACCTCGACATCCAGCTTGTTCATGACTTTGATCAGGTCGATGCCAAGCTCCGGATAGAGGAAATCATTGGCGCAGCCGCCGAAGAGCGCGACCTTGTAACGTGGCTTATCGACCTTCTGCGGAATCTTCGACCACTGGTCGCGCAGTGATTTTTCGGCAATGGCCGGCAAGGTGCGCCATTCGGTCAGTGAAGAGAAGAACAATGGCAGATGACGAATCGTACGATTGCCGCCGGTGACCGGTTTCTGCAGCAGGGAGGCCGCGCGGATCAGGCTGTGGAAGAGCTTGCGGTTACGCATCACCTTGCGGAAGACGATCGACTTGCCAACCCCGATGCCTTCTTCGTGGCCGATGGTCTCACGCAAACTGAGAATAATGTTTTCGAGATCAATATTCGAGGGGCAGACCGTGACGCACGCACGGCAGCCGATGCAGGCGCGAACAATCTCGGCAGCCTTGTCCAGGCCGTGGAAGAAAGCTGTCAAAATGATGCCGATCGCACCGATGTAGACATGCCCGAAAACATGGCCGCCGACGGTCTGGTAGACCGGGCAGACGTTGGCGCAGGCACCGCACTTGATACAACGTAAAGCATCACGACATTGCGGGGACTCGGCCAGAGCACTGCGGCCATTGTCGAGCAGCACCAGGTGCAGCTCTTTGTCATTGTCACCGCAGGGGACTGCACCACGGATCCAGGTGATATAAGAGGTCAAGAGTTGACCTGTTGCGTTCTTCGGCAGGGTGCGGATGATCGTCGCCGCATCCTCGAGGGTCGGCACGATCTTCTCTATGCCAAGCAGGGCGACGTGAATCTTCGGCAGGGTCGATACCAGCCTCGCATTGCCTTCGTTAGTGACCAGGGCGATACCACCGGTTTCAGCAACCGCAACGTTGGCGCCGGTGATCCCCATATCGGCATCAAGATAGCCCTGGCGCAGCTGCTCGCGAGCGACCTGTACCAGATGCTCAATTTCAGCGGGTTCCTCGCTACCGGTCACCTTGCTGAACAGTTCGGCGACCTCTTCCTTGAACATGTGGATCGCCGGCATCACCATGTGACTGGGGCGTTGACCGGCAAGTTGAATAATCCATTCACCAAGATCGGTCTCAAGCGCTTCGACACCCGCGCTCTCAAGAGCCTGGTTGAGATGCGTCTCCTCACTCGCCATGCTCTTGCTCTTGGTCACCAACTTGACCCCTTTTGTGCGGGCCAAGTCAGCAATATACTGATTGGCATCAGCGGCAGTTTTGGCTAGATAAACTGTCGCACCAGCCGCTTCGGCATTCGTGATGAACTGGTCAAGATACTGCTGTCGATGCGTGGCCACCTCATCCTTGCAGTCGGCAATCTCCTGGCGGAGAGCCTCGAAATCATACTGGCTGAAGGCTTTTTCGCGGGCGAGCAGAAAGGCGTCACCAAACTTGTGCAGGGCATCCTGCAACTTCGGCGTCGCAAGAGCGTGATCGATACGAACCTGATATTCCTTGGCGCGAACTTTACTCATAATGTCATCCCTTAGCGGTCAGGTGAGACCCGCTACATTTCCACCGGATTATCGGAGAGGCCGGAGAAAAGCAGGATATGAAGCTGCTTCGGACCATGGACGCCGATAGTCAGCACCCGTTCGATATCCGCGGTGCGGCTCGGCCCGGTGATATAGGCCAGGTAGTTGCGTGGGCTGTTCTGGTGAAAGGTCCGCAGATAGGGGACCGCGGCCAGATCATCTTCGAGAATTTTGGCCGGATCGAGCAGCACCACGTGATGTTCCGGCAGGGTGGTTGCCAGACGGATGTCTTCGCTGGTGCTTTCCAGCACCACAGTCCCTGTGGCAGCAAAAGCGAAATTGGCCCCGGTCAAACCGACGACGGCCGTGGCGGCGCCCTGACGCAGATCATTTTCCACCAGTGAGATCCCGGCCGTCTTCAGAGCGGCAGTCAGATCAAGCCTTTTTGCCGAGGCAAAGTCCGGCACCATGACCGCACCTGTCGCCAGTTGCTTGACGTAGTCCACCACGGCTTCAACACCTGCGACAATAGAAACCTCAGCTCCAACGGCGCGGGCGGCTTCACTAAAAGCTGTAACCAACTTCTCTTCTTGCATGAGACGAACTCCTCATAATTGGTCAGACCATTAATTGGTTTATCGTATGGGTCGCCCTGCTTCAAGTCAAGAAAAAAACAAAACACTGTTTTCAGAATTTCGTGAACAGATCATTTTTTATTCTTTATTCCCGAACCAAAGGAATCTGATATCTCGCCATCTTCTTATAAAGCACGGTACGATGGATACCGAGCAGCTTGGCGGCCTTGGCCTTGTTGTTGCCAGTTAACTCCAAAGCCTTGCGCACGGCCTCGCGTTCCGCCTCGGCGACGACTGCACCCAGGTCCCACTGTCCACTTTTCAAGGTAGTAAGCGTCGGTCGACTTAGATAAAAAGGCAGGTCGCAAGCGTCAATGTTGTTGCCTTCAATGGTAAAAGCTGTGCGTTCCAGAACATTGATCAGTTCTCGGATGTTGCCAGGCCAATGATAGCCATCCAGCACATTTTCTGCTGATGGGGTCAGTTGATAACGAGAACCCGGATAGTTTTCGGCAATCTTGGCCAGCAGATGCCTGGCCAGTGGGATGATGTCTCCCTGACGTTCGCGCAGCGGCGGCACATCAAGAGAAATAACATTCAAGCGATAGAAGAGATCTTCTCTGAACAGTTTCTGTTTGACCATTGTCTCCAGATCACGGTTGGTGGCGGCGATAATCCGAAAATCACTTTTGAGTATTTGATTGCCTCCCACCCGCTCGAAAAGTTTGTCTTCCAGAACGCGCAGCAGCTTTGGCTGCAGCTCAAGTGGCATCTCACCGATCTCATCCAGAAACAGGGTGCCGCCGTCAGCCAATTCCAACTTGCCCGGCTTTCCGCCGGGTTTGGCTCCGGTAAAAGCACCCTCCGTGTAACCGAACAGCTCTGCTTCAAAAAGTTCTTTAGGGATCGCCGCGCAATTGATGTGAATTGACGGTTTCTTATGCCGAGAACTGCGCATGTGAATCGCCTGGGCAAACAACTCTTTACCGGTTCCCGATTCCCCGGTCAGGAGAATCGGCAGATCGGTAAGCGCAGCTTTGATCGCGGCCTCTTTAAGAGCAACGATCGGCGCGCTCTCACCACGGATACTATCGAAATTGTACCGGCTGGACCGCAGCGCAATCAGCTCTTTTTCATACAACTTAAGCTTTGTCTCCAACAGACTGAGGTTGTTGGCCAACCGGCCCACATCGCTGACCTGCTTGAACATGATCTGGCCGAATACGGCAACGACCTTGCCATCCTCAAAGATTGGGATGCGCTGTACCACCATATCCCGTCCCCGGGTGGTAAAGAGCTGATTGAGCTCGGCCTTGCCGGTTCTGGCAACAATATGCATGCGGCTGCCTTCGAGAACCTCGGTGATATGTTTACCAATCACTTGTTCAGCCTCGATGCCAAGAAAACGGGCATAGGGCCGATTGAAATAGAGGATATTGCCGTCTTTATCAGTGACTACGGCACCATTCTCAATATGGTCGAAAATAAGATTGGCAAGCGTTAATCGACGGCTGATTTCTGCCCATTGTCCTTCGGACGGTAAAGTCGCCTCTTGCGTTCCATGCTGCGATTCCGACTCAAGTACATTCATGCGTGACCCCTTCTTGTTGTCTCTTTTTGGCTACATGTAGCCAAATGTGGTCAACCTGCCTCGACCCGTTCCTGCAGCAATTCGGATCGCCGCATATTCTGTTGCTAACCCACAGGACAAGAAGCGTTTTTTGTCTATTTCTGGCACCCCCGATTATTCTACTGCAACTATCTCCAGATTCAAGACAAGGGTAGCTCTCTAAAAATATGTAGTCAAGCGAATACACTTATTCCGACTACAAGCCTTTCGTAGCTTTCCTTAAGCATGGTTAAAGTTTTACAACTCAAAGCCTAACTACTCGTAATCATTGTGTCTTTTTTTTGTGAGCAAAAACAACCATGGCACCTCTGCAACACTGGCTCGCAACTTGCTCTATATTAAAATCATAACGATGTTTTATTTTTTACTAACATATGGTAACGGCTGAGAGATATGAGTACGGCAATGCATCAAACAGTCGGGTTCGAGCCATTTGACAATACGTTCTTTAGCGTTACGTTTGAACTGTCGGCCAAGAGGCTTATGACTCACGTTATTGGTAGGGCACGCATATTGAGTGACTTAAGAACATTCCACAACACTACGTCAGGAGAAACAGAATGAACGAGGTTTTCATTGTTGAAGCACGACGCACACCTTTTGGCTCTTTTGGTGGCGCTCTGAGAGATATTTCAGCACCGGACCTTGCCAGCCAAGTGATGCGTGACCTGCTTCACCGCTCACAGATCCCGGCCACAGCGATCGACGAAGTGATCGCTGGCCAGGTTCTCCAGGGCGGCTGCGGCCAGGCTCCTGCGCGCCAGGCGATGCGCAAGGCTGGCCTTCCGGACAGCGTCCACGCCATGACCATCAACAAGGTCTGCGGCAGCGGCCTTAAGGCGATTATGCTCGCAGCCGACTCCATTCGTCTGGGTGACGCAACCTGCGTGATTGCTGGCGGCATGGAAAGCATGTCACTTGCCCCCTATGCCCTCCCTACGCTTCGCACCGGACAACGCATGGGGCACGCCCAGGCCCTTGACCTGATGATTTACGACGCCCTGCAAGATCCCTACAGCGATCGTCACATGGGAGAAATCACCGAAATCTGGGTCGAGCGCCACGGTCTAAGCCGTGAGGACCAGGACCTGTACGCCGCCCGCTCCTACCGCCTGGCCCAGGCAGCTGTTGCCGCAGGCACTTTCACCGATGAGTTGACTCCGGTGATCAAAAGCAGTCGCAAGGGTGACGTCACCGTTGATCAGGATGAGGAGCCGGGCCGCGGCAACATCGACAAGTTGTCCAGCTTGCGCCCTGCGTTCAACAAGGAGGGCACGATCACAGCCGGCAACGCCTCGACTATCAATGACGGCGCCGCCTTTGTTCTGACCTGTTCCAAACAAGCGATGGAACGTCATAACCTGAAACCAATCGCCCGACTGGTCGCCTCAGCGACCAACAGTATCGCCCCGAATGACTTTGCCGAAGCGCCGATCGGCGCCATCCAAAAAGCAATTGCACGGGCCGGCCTGACCCTGGCCGACATCGACCTGTTCGAGATTAATGAAGCATTCGCCGCAGTACCACTGATTGCCATCCGCGAACTGGGCATCGACCCCGACAAGGTCAACGTCAACGGCGGAGCTGTTGCAATCGGTCATCCGGTCGGCGCCAGCGGCGCACGACTTGCTGTGACCTTGATCCGAGAGCTACAGGCACGGCAGCTACGCTACGGCACTGCCAGCCTTTGCATCGGCGGCGGAGAAGCTGTCGCCGCCATCTTCGAACGCTGCTAGCCTTTAAGGAGAACCAATGAAACCGATCTTCACCGATGCTAAAGCCGCTCTGGAAGGGCTGGTTGCAGACAACATGACCATTGCCGCCGGTGGCTTTGGCCTCTGCGGCATTCCCGAAAAACTGATTCTGGCCCTGCGCGACTCCGGTGCCAAGCAGTTGACACTTGTCAGCAACAACGCGGGGGTTGATGATTTTGGCCTCGGCCTGCTGTTGCAGACCCGCCAGATTCGCAAAATGGTCTCCTCTTACGTGGGTGAAAACGCCTTATTTGAGAAACAGTTTCTTGATGGCGACCTTGAGCTTGAACTGACGCCACAGGGGACCCTCGCCGAGAAACTGCGCGCCGGTGGCGCAGGCATCCCGGCATTCTTTACCCGTACAGGTTTCGGCACAATGTTAAGCGAAGGGAAAGACACCAAGGATTTCAAAGGTCTCTCCTATGTTTTGGAAGAGAGCATTCAGGCCGATCTGGCGATCGTCAAGGCCTGGAAAGCCGACAAAGCAGGCAACCTGGTGATGAACAAGACGGCCAACAACTTCAACGTTGCCTGTGCTAAAGCAGGCCGCGTCACGGTGGCCGAGGTCGAAGAGATCGTTGAAATTGGTGAACTCGATCCGCACCAGATACATGTTCCCGGCGTCTATGTCGACCGCCTGGTGCTAGGCAGCAACTACGAGAAACCGATTGAACAGCGTACCGTTTCCGGTGCCGGCATTTCGGCCAAGGGCTTCAACCCGCAACGCGAATGGATGGCCAAGCGCGTTGCCCAGGAACTGACGGACGGTGCCTATATCAACCTCGGCATCGGCATGCCGACCCTGGTCGCCAACTTCATTCCCGAGGGGATACAAGTCACCCTGCAGTCGGAGAACGGCTTGCTCGGCATCGGACCTTTTCCTACCGAGGACCGGCTCGACCCCGATCTGATCAATGCCGGCAAACAGACCATTACAGCCCTGCCTGGAGCCAGCTACTTCGATTCTTCGGAATCGTTCGCCATGATCCGCGGTGGGCACATCGACCTGTCGGTGCTTGGCGGCATGCAGGTCAGTCGAACTGGCGACCTGGCCAACTGGATGATCCCCGGCAAGATGGTCAAGGGACCGGGCGGCGCCATGGACCTGGTTTCCGGTGTCAAGAAAGTAGTGATCATGATGGAGCACTGCGCCAAGGACGGCTCGCCGAAGATTCTCGAGCAATGCGACCTGCCGGTCACCGGCCGCCAAGTGGTTGACTTGCTGGTGACTGACCTGGCGGTCTTCACCGTAGATGCTGAAGCAGGACTGATACTGACCGAGATCTCCCCTTTCTCTAGCCTCGAGGAAGTTCGCAATGCCACCGGCTGCGCATTCCAGGTTGCTGACACTCTTAAAAGCAACTGATCGATCAAAACCATAAAGGAGACGCTGCATGTCACAAAAAGTTGCTGTTGTTACCGGCGCTGCCAGCGGCATCGGCCTCGCCGTCGCCGAAGCTCTGGCCGCGGGAGACTACCGGTTGGTCATGGCTGATGTCAATACCGAGTCCGGCCAACGCGAAGCCGATCGCCTCAATGCTTACTTCGTCCATGCTGACCTCGCTGACCGCACGGCCTGCAAGTCCCTGATCGACGCGGCGGTAGGCAAGTTCGGTTCGGTCGATGTACTGATCAACAATGCCGGCATTCAGCATGTCAGCCCGGTGGAAGATTTCCCCGAGGACAAGTGGGACTTCATTATCCGCCTGATGCTGACCGCTCCCTTCTTGCTCACCAAGTACGCCTGGCCACACATGAAAGCTGCCGGATGGGGCCGGGTGATTAACATCAGTTCGGTGCACGGTCTACGCGCCAGCGAGTTCAAATCAGCATACATCAGTGCCAAACACGGCATCATGGGACTAACTAAAACCACCGCCCTGGAAGGCGGGCCCTTCGGCATCACGGTCAACGCCATCTGCCCGGCCTACGTGCGCACCCCGCTGGTCGACAATCAGATTGATGCCCAGGCTGCAACCCACAGTATTCCCAGGGAGGAGGTCATTGGCAGCATCATGCTGAAGAAAGCTGCGATCAAAAGGATGATTGAACCGAGCGAAATAGGCGCCGCCGCCATGTATCTCTGTTCAGATGCCGCCGGCTGCATGACCGGCACTGACTTTACCATCGACTGCGGTTGGACCGCCTGCTGAACAGGAAGACTTATGACCACTCGACCGTCAGCAGAAAACGACACGATACAACACTGTTTGTTTTTTCTCTTGACCTGCTAGACAAGATTGGCTAACGTTCAAAAGTGGTCATACCAATTATTGGTCATATATTCAGTCTTGCTAATGGTCACGTGACCATGATAAACCCATAACCCAAGCAAAGGAGATCCCACGATGAGAAGAATGAAAATGTTGGTAGGCCTGCTGGTCGTTCTCAGCCTGGCATGCGCCCCGTCAGCTTTCGCCGCCAAACGCGAGAAGTTCGGCGCCGACAAACGTCACGATGCCGTCAAAAAAGAATTGCGTACCATCAAGGCCTCAAAAGAAGAATTCAAGTGGAAGATGGTCATGCCTTGGTCCAAAGGCTTGCTGTTTTATGATGTGGCCCAGCACTTTGCAGACTCAGTAGCGCTAGCTTCTGGTGGTCGTCTTGAAATCAAACTGTTTTCTGCTGGCGAACTGGTTGGCGCCATGGAAAGCTTTGATGCGGTCAGCAAGGGCCAAGCAGATATCGGCCACGACTGGCCGGGCTACTGGAAAGGCAAGAATGAGGCTTTTGTCGCCTTTGCTTCCGTGCCTTTCGGTCTCGACGCTGAAGGCTACAACATCTGGCTCTATGAGCGCGGTGGTCTGGAAATGATGCAGGAGCTGTACGGTCGTTACAACCTGTTCGCTCTTCCCGGCGGCAATGTCGGCCAGGAGCTGGGCCTGTTCTCCAACAAAAAAGCTTCAAAAATGTCTGATTTTAAAGGCATGCGCATCAGAACTCCGGGCTGGTACATGGACATCATGACCCAACTCGGTGCCAGTGTTACCCCCCTGCCCGGCGGTGAAGTCTACCTTGCACTGGAGCGTGGCGTTATCGACGCGGCTGAATTTAGTACTCCCGCCATTAACTACCCGATGGGTTTTGACGACATCACCAAGTATGTCATTCAGCCCGGCGTCCACCAACCTTCTTGCCAGAGCGCATTTTTCATAAATAAGGACTCTTACAACAAGCTGCCTGCCGACCTGAAGTGGATCGTCGACATCGCCGCTAAAGAGACCCAGCTCTGGTCGACTGCATGGCAAGAGAACCTCAATGCTGAAGCGGTTAAAATGTTTAAAGAGAAGGTCGAATTCGTACGCATGGATGAAGAGACGATCAACGAATTCGCCAAAGCCTCTCACACTTACATTGAGAGCCTGAAAGTGAAATTCCCTGACGTGAAAAAAGTCATGGATTCTCAGGATCAGTTCAAAGCCGACTTTGCCGACTGGCGACAAGAGCGTGGTGGCATAGCTCCTTGGCCCTACGAGGACTTTGTTAAGGGCAAGCACATGCAGTAAGAAAACCCTGGCGGGAGCCTGTGGGCTCCCGCCTTTTTTAGCCACGAACGACAGAAGCAAACCATTTCACGAACAAGAGGTTTCTATGTTTAAGATTGATAGTGCGATCGATACCCTCAACGAAAAGTTTGGCTTTTATGCCTCTTATCTCGTGTTGCCGTTGATTATCGTAGTTGTCTTTGAGGTCTTTATGCGCTACGCATTCAACGCACCGACAACCTGGGCCTTTGAGCTGACGGTTTTTCTTTACGGAGTCCATTTTTGTTTTGCCTTGGCCTACGCCCACAAACACAACACTCACGTTGCTATCGATGTCTTTGAATCGCGACTGTCACCAAAATCGCGAATTATCCTGCGTATCATCACCAACGTAGCTCTCTTTCTTCCCGCGATGGGGCTGCTGAGTTTTCATGTCTGGGTTTTAGCTGTTAACTCGTGGCAACAATGGGAGCATGCTTCCAGCTCCTGGGCGCCGGCGATCTATCCGGTAAAAACGCTCATGGCCGTCGGCTTTTTCCTCTTCTTGCTGCAAGGAATTGCCAAACTGATCCAAGATATCCGCGCCCTAAAAGAAACCCCTTAATACCCGCTTGAGCCTGGAGATAAGAGACCAATGAGCGTAGAAGCTTTAACCATACTCATGTTCGTGACGCTGATGGCGTCCATTGCCATGGGGCACCCCTTAGCGGTAACTTTAGCCGCAGTTGCGACCCTCTTCGGCCTGATAGATAACGGCTTCAATTTCTCGGCATTACTCGGTTTGTTTGCTAACAATGCCTGGGGAATTTTTCTTAACTACACCCTTGTAGCCATCCCGCTATTTATTTTCATGGCCCAGGTCCTCGATCGATCCAAGGTTTCTGAAGGTCTGTTTGACGCCCTCTATACCGTACTGGGCGGTCTGCGCGGCGGCCTGGGACTGGCAGTCATTGTGGTCTCAACCGTCTTCGCCGCAACCACCGGCATTGTTGGTGCCTCGGTTGTCGCCATGGGCTTGATGGCCGGCCCAGCATTACTCAAACGAGGTTACGACAAATCTCTCTCAGCGGGGATTATCTGCTCGTCGGGGACCTTGGGGATTTTGATCCCGCCGTCGATCATGCTGGTCGTTTATGGTGGCCTGACCGGCCAAAAAGAGACCTCGGTCGGCAACCTGTTTGCCGCAGCCATCCTGCCCGGCCTGCTTTTGTCTGGCATGTACCTGCTCTATGTCGCCGTGCGCTGTTACATGAACCCCAAACTCGGGCCGCCGATTCCCGCGGCAGAGCGTACCGCCACCGTCTTGGAAAAATTTACCATGACGATGAAGAACTTCGTGCCGCCGTTCGGTTTGATTCTCACCGTTATGGGGACCATTTTGGCCGGAGTCGCGACTCCGACTGAAGCAGCAGCGTTGGGCTGCGTTGGCGCTCTGGTCCTGGCCCTGGTCAGTCGTAAGTTAAACTGGAACGTCATTACCCAGGCCTGCATCTCAACGGCCCGTACCACAGCCATGATCATGGCCCTCTTCGTCGGAGGCAAATTCTTTTCCGTGGTCTTTTTGAGCATGGGCGGTGGCGACGTTGTCGCTGATGTTCTGCTCGGCATGGACGTGAACCGCTTCGTCGTCTTCGGCATTATGATGGCGGTTGTTTTCTTCATGGGCATGTTCATCGACTGGGCAGCCATCCTGCTTGTGGTCGTACCGATCTTCACGCCGATCGCCATGGACCTGGATTTCAATCCACTCTGGTTTGCCATGATGATTTGCATCAACCTGCAGACATCTTTCCTGACCCCGCCTTTTGGCTATTCCCTTTTCTACTTCAAGGGGGTTGCGCCACCAGAATACACCATGGGCGATGTCTATCGAGGGATTCTTCCCTTTGTCATGATCCAGGTTTTTGCCCTGGCGACCATGATATTATTCCCGCAGATCATTACTTACCTGCCTGACGTTTTCTTCGGCAGATAGTCACACATCAGAGGAGAAGCCATAATGCTTCCGCAAATCAAGACGATTCTCTACGCGACAGGCATGGGCCCATCGGCACCGTACGTCTTCCGCTACGCCCTTGCCCTGGCCAATCAACATGACGCGCAGATCATTGCCATCTCGGCACTGGAGCCCCTGCCAACATTTGCCCAGAGCTTGGTGGAATTGCACATTTCCCAGGAGCAATCGGAGCAGATCCACAGTACGGCACAGACCCAGGGCAAGGAGCGCTTGCGGGAACGCGTCGCGCGTCTCTGCGAAAGTGAGTGCGCTGACGACCAGGTGTGCACACAGCGCGTTAGCGAAGTTCTGATTGAAGAAGGCCAACCGGCTCAGGTCATCTTGGCTGCTGCAAAGGAATACGCTGTCGATCTGATCATTATGGGCGCACATCGCCACACCGTGATCGGAGATGCAATCCTCGGCAGCACGACCCACAAAGTGTTGCATAGCGCAGCCCAGCCGGTTCTGGTGGTAAGGATTCCGGAAGGTTTTCACGAAGAGGGCTTCTAAACCACCAGAGCAAACTCCGTCAGCCAACATTTTCGGGGCATGCAGCTCTTGCCTGCAAGCCACGGAGTCTTTAAGGGAAACGCCATGATTTCAGAAACAGCCATTCAGACCCTGATTGACAAACTGGGCAAAGAAAACGTCATTACCGCAGCGGAAGATCTGCTGGTCCTCGGCTACGACTCTACGCCTGGCCTGCATGCGACGCCTGACCTGGTCGTCTACCCGACCGACAGTGAGCAGGTGCAAAGCGTTATGCAGGTTGCCCGTGACCACAAAGTTCCGATCACCCCGCGTGGCAGCGGTACCGGCCTTTCCGGTGGCAGCATCCCGGTCGATGGCGGTATCGTCATCTGCTTGAACAAAATGGACAAAATCCTTGAAATCGATGAAGAAAACCTGACCGCCACTTGCCAAGCCGGTGTTGTTACTCTCGACCTCTTCAATGCCGTCGCTGCAAAGGGCCTTTTCTATCCGCCGGATCCTGGTTCACAGAAAATTTCGACCCTCGGCGGTAATGTTATGGAAGACGCCGGCGGCCTGCGCGGCCTCAAGTACGGCGTCACCCGCGATTACGTCATGGCCCTCAAATGCGTGTTGCCGGATGGCAGCCTGCTGAGCACTGGCGGTAAAAGCGTAAAGGACGTCGCCGGTTACGCTTTCAAGGATTTGCTGATCGGCAGCGAAGGGACCCTGGCGATCATCACCGAAATCACAGTTAAGCTGATCCCACCGCCGCAGGACAAACGGACCTTCCTCGCTTATTTCGATGATATCAGCATTGCCGGTGCGGCGGTCAGCAAGATTATCGCCGCAAAGATCATCCCTTCAACCATGGAGATCATGGACAAGGCAACCATCAATTGCGTCGAGGATTACGTCAAAATCGGTTTACCGCGTGAGATGGCAGCGTTGCTGTTGATCGAGGTTGACGGTCACCCGGCGATGGTGACCGAAGAGGCCGAAGGGGTCGAGCGGATACTGAGGGAAGTGGGAGCGGCAGAAGTTCAGGTTGCCAAGGACGCTGAAGAAGCTGCCAGCCTGGCTGCGGCACGACGTACCGCTCTCTCTGCACTGGCGCGGGTTTCACCGACGACCCTGCTGGAAGACGCTACTGTGCCCCGTTCGATGCTCGCAGAAACTTTTACCCTGATTGAGCGATTAACAAAGAAATATGCGTTGACGGTTGGCACCTTCGGTCACGCCGGTGACGGCAACCTGCACCCGACAGTCCTCTGTGACGAACGAGACGCAGACGAGATGAAACGTGCGCACGCTTTTTACGATGAACTTTACGAGCAGGTCCTTGCCTGGGGTGGTACCGTCTCAGGGGAACACGGCATCGGTATCGCCAAAAAAGAATACCTGGCCAGACAGATCGGCCCGGGTGGCGTTGCGGTAATGAAACGAATCAAACAAGCATTTGACCCCGAAGGCATACTAAACCCCGGAAAAATCTTCGCAGACGGTCAGGAGTAAACTGATGGCCGACAAAGAGAAACTTGGCAACTTTACCCCCGAGAATGCACCAGAATATGAAGATGTCCTGCAGTGCATGCGCTGCGGCTTCTGCCTGCCGACCTGTCCGACCTTCGCCCTCTCCGGTCGTGAGCGTTCCAGCCCGCGCGGTCGTGTGGCCCTGGCCCGGGCCGTGGCTGAAGGAAAACTCGAGTTCACTGAAGCGGTCAAAGAAGAAGCCTTCTTCTGTCTCGACTGTCGAGCCTGCACTACCGCCTGTCCCTCCGGTGTACGTGCCGGTGAAGTCATGGAAATTTGTCGCAGTCAGGCCCACCAGTTCTTCCCGCTCAAGCATGTAAGCAAATCATTCCGAGAATTCGTCTTGCAGAAGATGCTGCCCAATCCCGACCTGCTCGAGACCTCGATGCTGCCGGCGAGGCTTTATCAGAAGCTCGGTATCCAGTGGTTGGTCAGGCACTCGCAATTACTCAAGTTGGGACCGGAGTGGGTCGACAAAGCCGAAAGAATGATCCCTGAATTGCATCCACCGCTACGTCCACAGTTAGCGGATGTCATTCCTGCAGAAGGAGAACAACGCGGTCGGGTGGCGTTTTTCCTCGGCTGCATAATGACCCTTATGTATCCCGAAGTCTCCCGTCAAACTGTCCGTGTTTTGACCCATCAGGGCTTCGAAGTGGTTACGCCAAAAGAACAAAAGTGCTGCGGCGCTCCTCATTTGACCGAGGGCGATCGCGACACAACCAAACGCATAGCGCAGCATAACCTTGATCTCTTCATGGCCCTCGATGTCGATGCGATCGTGACCGACTGTGCCGGTTGCGGGGCAGCTTTGAAAGAGTACGAAGAATTGCTCGAGGAGGCCGGTGAGCATGACAAACTTGCCACCTTCCGCGCCAAGATCAAGGATGTCAGTGAATTCCTGGCAGAGCAGGGGTTACGAACGGAAGGCTTGAAACCGGTCAAAAAAATCGTCACCTACCATGAACCCTGCCATCTCTGCCATGCGCAAGGCATCAGCAAACAGCCGCGGGAGCTGATCAAGGCGATTCCAGGAATCGTTTATCGCGAAATGGAAGAGGCCAGCTGGTGCTGCGGCAGTGCAGCGACCTTTAGCCTCAAGTACACCACAGAGAGCCAGCAGATTCTCGACCGCAAACTTGAAAACATCAGGGCAACCGGTGCCGAACTGTTAGTCACCGCCAACCCCGGATGTCACTTGCAACTGGCCTGGGGGCTGAAACAGGCCGGCATGACACAAGAAGTAGTGCACATCACGGAGTTGTTGGGGATTGCGACGGGTTGAAAAGCGGAACGAAGGACGAGGAGCGTGAAGATTAAAAGCTAAACCTGGATGTAAAAAGAAGCGGGGTCAGAAATTTGTTCTGACCCCGCTTGCTTTTGTTTTTCGGTTATCTTGCCCAGCGTTCCGCATCTCCGATTTTATCAGGCGCCCTTCTCCTTGAGAAGTTGAGCCATCTTCTCCTCGACCATCTTCAGATGTTCCATCATCCTCTGCCTCGCCAGTTCAGGC
The DNA here is from genome assembly GCA_029667085.1 of Deltaproteobacteria bacterium IMCC39524. Lineage (NCBI taxonomy): Bacteria > Deltaproteobacteria > Deltaproteobacteria bacterium IMCC39524. The sequence continues at coordinate 418,166 of JARUHJ010000003.1, read as the reverse complement.
TGGTGGTCGGCAATCGCCTCCATAATATCTCGATGTTGCGTCAGCAGCAACTGGACGTGACCTTCTTGCTGGTAAAACTCCATTAAGGCAACCTGAATGGTTGTATGAAAGAGAGAATGAATTGAATCGAGGACATGCATCTGCAAGCTGTTGTGACTGGCGGCGGTAATCGCGTAATGAAATTCTGCGTCAACCTCAGAATCCCAGCCACCCTTCGCCGCCTGCTTCTCCATGACATAATAGAGTCGACGCAGCTCAGCAATGTCCTTTGCCGTGGCCCTTTTGCCTGCAAGATATGCGGACCAGCTCTCAAGGCCCATACGCACCTCGGCAAGAGAGCGCAAAAGTTCAGGATCCCTTTTTTCCACCAGCTTGGCCAAAGGATCCATGATGCTGACCGCGGTCAATGCTTTGACGAAAGTGCCCCCACCCTGGCGAGAGTCCAGAAAACCCATCGCCTCAAGAACCATAATCGCTTCCCGAACAGAGGGTCTGCTGACACCCAGCATTGCCGCCAACTCACGCTCGGAAGGGATACGGTCCCCGGGTTTGAGTTCACCTTTTGAGATCAGCTGTTTGATTTGGCTGACAATTTCTTCGGATATTTTTTTCGGCCTGATCGGCTCAAGAACAATGGTCATGCCTTTTCCCCACTCACAATATGGTATGACCAATTTTCTAACATAATAAGGGATCGAACACAACGCCAAAGCCGCACCGGAAAAGGACCGTTCCCGTGCGGGGCCGTCCCGATTTTAACCTCTGCCGCTCTTGTAACGCTTCAGCCACTCCTGCAGGTCATCGTCTTCGTGCTCGAGCTCAAAAGCATTGATCAGGCCCCGGCGTAAGGCGACAGCAACCGCACGATTCCGCAAGTTGAAAGCATCACCGACCTTATCGCTCTGGAATTGCTCCTGGTCGAGACTCAGCTTGCCATAGAGGGAGTTGAGGCGACTCTGCACACCTCGCCGGGAGAGATAGCGCCGCTGGGCAATGAGATTATCGGTCAAGCCGAGGGAGATATCGACCAAAGCTTCATACTCGATATCAGAGAGCGCTGTTTGGCTGTGACCGGTACGGCCCTGCACCTTGCGAACTTCGGGGTCGATCCAGCATTGATCTTCGAAAAGGACGGTGGCCATGGCCGTTGAAATCTTTTCCCGGGCGCTCGACTTGAGCACGTAGCCATAAACGGTTTCGGGGGGCACGATCTTGGACAGGGCCCGCACGTACATCTCATCCTTGAACTGACTCCAGAAGACGATTCGTGCCTGGGGCTTTTGCTCCCACAGAGCTCTGGCAAACTCGACGCCATTCATCTGTGGCATCTGGATATCACTGATCACCAGCGGCTCATCGTGTTTCAAAGCCAGCTCTAGAGCAAACGCACCATTGTCAGCATGCTCCGTCGTACAGTCCTGCTCCCAGGCTTCTACCATCTGCTTGAGGAACTCGAAATCCTTCGGATTATCTTCAGCGATAACCAGGGCGTATGGTGCCATGGTGCTTTCTCCTTATCCTTCGTTGAGCGGCAACTCCAATTCAAAGCGTGTTCCCGAAGAAAAACGCGAACTCTGCCAACGAACCTGTCCACCAATAGCACGGGCGCGTTCTTGAACGTTATGAACCCCCCGGCCCCCACTCTCTGTCGGTAGCTGCGGAGTGTGATTAAAACCTTGCCCGTTGTCCTCAACGATAACTATCAAAGTATTGCTTCGCAAACTCATAGCAACCTCCATCTGGTTGGCGTGAGCGTGCCGCAAGACATTATTAACAGCCTCGACGATAATCCGATAAACGGTCACCTGTGTCAGACGTGGCAACTGGAGTTTCGCGACATCGTCTCCAGCCATGAAATGATAGGTCGGCGTCCCGGGGGGCTCGCACACCTTGTCGAGCATGGATTCAATGGCCGCTGGCAGGCCGAGGATATCAAGGGTCTGCGGGTGCAGATTATCCATCACCACTCGCAGATTGGTCATCGTTTTTTGTAAATCTGTCTCGATTGATAACGCCTCTTTACCAAAAGAAGACTGCTCGCGTAGATGCTCGATCTTTCTACGCACAGCCGACAGCTCGGCAAGGGTCTGGTCATGAATGTCCATGGCGATGCGCCGACGTTCCTCTTCGGCACCTTCAAGCAGTTTCTCGGACGCCACCACGCGGATCAGCTGATCTGTCATCTGGTTAATGGAAACCGCGAGGCCGTCAAGTTCGTCACGCACCTTATCCGGAGCCGGAGGCGGCACAAACTCGCCGGCAGTGATGCGTGCAGCGCTGTCAGAAAGAATTTTAATGCGGCTCAGGATGTTGCGCGCGAAGGCAAGAGAAAGGAAAATTCCGATCAGGATAGCAATGCCGAGAACGACAATCGTGACGAAGGTTGTCTCGGCAACCAATTCTTCAATATCTTCCTGATGCAGAGCCCCGAAATCCAGACGTTGTTGGTTCAACGAGTTCAGTAGCTTCTTGATGTTAGGCCGCAGCAATTTCAGACCCTCTGCAAGATTATCCAGGTTCACTCCCTGCTCGGGATTCAGGTCACGAACACTTTGCCGCAGCAGGCTAGTATCAGACACTCCCAACAGCTCGGTTTCCAGCAACTGCTCGAAAGCCGCCGAAAGATGCTCATGCAAAAATGACAGCTGCTGTACGGCCTTGGCATCCGGCATCTGGGCCTGAGCCAGGAAACCAACAATACCCTCCATGCGCTGCGAGGCCATGTCTGCTTCGGCCAGGGCAATAAAGGCGGTTTTGAGGTTCTTGGCCTGCTGACGCTTCACCGACAAGTCCCAGTAAGTGAACTGCAGAAAGCAGAGCAACAAGGTCATAAGGAAGAGGACGGCAGCTGGCGCCATGATTATCTGATGTTTCAGTGCAAGTCTCATGAGTTAGAAAGTACCACAGAATTTCTCTCTGGACACTGTGCAATCGCACAGTGCGGTGACACGACAACAAAGTTGATCAATTTTGCCCGGCCTCAAAGTAAACCTTTTTCAGAATGACTCGTCCAAGCAAGCAGATCAATAACCTTGCCGGCAGCAACCAACACTCAACACAAAGTAAGGAGGCCATCATGCATAACCTGAAATATTTAACACTGGCGTTATTGCTTGCAACCCTGGCAATCACACCATCCTTCGCAAAACCTGGTCAATATGGCAAGGGGTGCGAAAATGGCGAGCAGCAAGCAATCAGGCTCGAGCAGCTTAAAGAGAGACTTGACCTGACCGCGCAACAGGAAACGGAGATCAAAGAGATTCTGTCCACAAGTAAAGAGAGGAATGAAGCCCAACGCGAAGAGAAGCGCACGACCCGCAAGGAGCTTCAAGAAATTTCCAGGGCCGAGACTCTTGATGAGTCTCGTTTACGGGAACTGGTTCGCAAACAATCTGACCAGCGGGCCGACATGATGATCGCCAAGCATGCCACAAGGACCAGGATCAACCAGGTTCTCTCACCTGAGCAGCAGGAACAGCATGAGGCTTTCCGCCAGCAGAGACAGGAGCGCAGGGAGGCAGCCAAGCACCGGCAAGGGAAGCAATAAGATCACAGCAAAGAGCTGTCGCTCTGAGGAGGCTCAAAAACGATCTCCAAGGAGCGGCAGCAACCATTATATCTGCAAGCGACGCCAGTCAACCTTGTCGTAATCCGCCACCACCGCCAAAGGGATAAAAGTATCAAGCTCATCCCAGGGTCTTCCGGTCAACTCCCGGGTAAAGTGACCAAAAAGCTCAATCTCCCGGGTGAAAATCTCTCTGAACCGCCAGCGCAGGATGTCGTCCGGAAAACTTGCCGGATCGCCGGGATGCAAAGTACAGACGGTGCCATCGAAGTCTTCACCACTCACATCGATATTTGGCAGACCATGCAGACGACAGGTCAGAGGTCTGGCAGCGTAAACCAGGCAATAGCCTTGTTCATCAAGCAGTGGACAAGGGGTCAGGTCCTCTTCGGGCATCTCCTGCCATGCCATATCCGGCAAGGTATTCAGCAAATATGGATTCTTAAGCTCCGGCCAGCGTTTTCGGAGCTCAACAAGACGGGGTCTACAGCGCTCCAGCACCTGGAGTCGGGTTGTCTCAGGTAAGGCGGCGACAGCGTCTTTGAGAACCCAGGCGTCAAGCAGGGTGATGTCGAACAAACCACGACAGCAGGAACTGCACCCCCCTCTGCAGGCGAGAGAAGTCCCTCCTGCCTGTAGGCAGATTGCGAACCAGTCATCCACCTCATCATACAAACGGCGGCAGGAATCAAGGATGGACGTCAAATCTTGTTTAAGGAGAGGCACTCATCACCCGAGGCAGAATTAACAGTCAATGGAACACAATGTCTCTGGCTAACAAAAAAGTCAGCTAATCCTTTATAATGGGAGTGTTTAGCTCTTCCCGGGCTAAAACTTCTTCAATCGCGGCGACCTGGCGGCTTTCAGCTTTTGAGTTTGCCGGCTCAAAGCCAAACATCACATCCGAGAGGACCCCCGCCATCCACCAGATGAGGACAAGCAGGACAACCCCTCCGCCACCCAGCACAAAGGGCAGGGGCAGGTAAGGAATTTTTTCCAACATGCTACGCCGCGGAGGCTTAACGCCGGGTGATGCGCCATTTTTCTTCTGTTGCTGCAAGTCACGCAACATCTGGTTGATCAAGCTCATGACAAGACACTCCGCAACAGGTAAACAACCAGGACGACTTCCAGCACCGTAATAAGACCAATTGTGAAGTAGAATGAGTTCCCGGCCAGGAAGGATCGAGAGCTTTTCGTAGCGTCTTCCGTGTCGCTGCTGGCCATTTTCACTTGCGCCTGAGCAACTTCGTTTTGTCCTTGACCATAAGCAACCATCAAGGCTTTGTGACAGAGTATATTGACCAGTCTGGGGATTCCACGACTGGAGCGGTAGACGGCATCCAGAGCAGCCTCATCGAAAAGCCTAGGCCCCTCATGCCCGGCCACCGTTAAACGATGATGGACATAACCGCTCACTGCAGCGCGATCCAGAGCGGGCAAATCATAACTAAAGGTTATGCGCTGGCGTAGTTGCCTCAAGTTATCATTTTCCAGTAGCGCATCCAACTCCGGCTGGGCGAAGATCACAATCTGCAGAAGCTTGTGCTTTTCCGTCTCCAGATTACTGAGCAGACGCAACGCTTCCAGGCTCTCTCTCGGCATGGCTTGCGCTTCGTCAATACAGAGGACAGCCTTCTTGCCACCCTTCCGCAAATGCACCAGTTGCCGGGTGATCCGCTTAACTAGGTCATGCATGGTGATCCCTTGAGGGATCATGATGTTCAGCTCTTCTGTAAGGGCCTGATAAAGTTCAAATGGCGTCAACAAGGGGTTAGGAAGATAGATAGCCTTAAAATCACTGGCCAGGGCAGCAAGCAATTTCCGGCACAGCAAAGTCTTGCCGGTCCCGACTTCACCGGTAATCTTGATCAGACCCTCACCGCTCTGCAAAGCAACTAAAAGAACGTTCAGGGCCTGTTGATGTCCGGTGTAGTTGTAAAAATAATCGGGATCAGGTGTCAGCGAGAATGGAGCTTCCCGCAGCTTGAAATGTTCCTGATACATGAACTACGCCCCCCAGGTCGGCGATCTTGCTAACCCGCAAATAGCGGGTATTATATAGGCTAAGGTAAGATTAAACCAAGAAATAAAGACTTAAAATATTATCAAAACTCCGGGGACCTCATAGGTACAATAAGGAGATGAGCTCATGACCCTTGCTGAACTTGCCGAACATGATGGCCGCGACGGTCGCCGCGCATACATCGCTGTAAACGGAACGGTTTATGATGTGACCGACAGTCCACGCTGGGAAAATGGGCTGCACCCCCCTGATCATCAGGCCGGCAAGGACCTGACCGAGGAACTGACCCAGGCCCCCCACGTGCGCACAGTGATTGAACGTTTCCCGGTTGTTGGTTCTCTTGAAGAAGCGACGACCCCAGCGGCCGCAGGCGGTGGGAAAGTCACCTTAGGGATTATTATCGCTGCAATTGTTTTCGCCATAGTCATTTTTCTGGTCATTTAGCCGCCCGGCATGGAAACAATAATTCTGTTGCCGGGTGTATTGCCTTCTTGATTTTTTTGGTCGGCTCGGTTATCCTCCGCGCCATGTTCCGTTACCTGATTTTATTCGGCAGTATCCTCTGGGCAAGCCTTCTTCTCCTTTCCTGGAGCGGGCCAGCTGAAACAGCTGCCCAGCCGACAGCGGTTGTCAAAAACGCCTCCTGAGACACAGGGGGCGTTTTCAGTTTCCAGGACTGGCCCTTCTCTTCTTTATGCCAAGCAACGGCAAAAGTCTCCCTGACGCGACCCGCGTCGTGCGAACTCCGCATCAATCGCGTTGAGAACCTCCCATTTTTTGAGCGACCAGAGCGGTGCCAAAAGTTGCGCCCTGGGGCCATCACCGGTCAGACGGTGAATCAAAGTCTCGGGATGCAGACGCTCCATGCAATCGACAACCAGCGCAACATACTCCTCCATGCCCATCACTGAAATTTCACCCTCGACATAGAGGTCGCCAAGAGGCGTATCCTGAAGAACATGAAGCAGGTGCAGTTTCACGCCCTCGACCTGTAACTCTGCAAGAGCATCCATAGTCTTCAGTATGTCGGCTCGACTTTCACCTGGCAGACCGAGAATCACGTGCACACAGATACGCAAACCGCGCGATTTTGCGCCCTGCAAAGCCTCGACAAAAGTCGCAAAGTCATGACCACGCTTCAACCAGTCAAGAGTACGATCGTGGCTGCTCTGCAGTCCCAACTCCAACCAGAGGTAGGTTTTTTCATGATATTCTGCAAGCAGGTCCAGAACCTCGGCAGGAACACAGTCTGGCCGCGTGCCAATCGCCAGGCCGACCACATCCTCAACGTCCAGTGCTTCATCATAAAGGGCACGCAAAACGTCAACAGGAGCAAGGGTGTTGGAAAAAGGCTGAAAATAGGCCATGAACTTGCCCGCCTTATACTTGCGGGTCATGACCTCCTTGCCCTGCTCAATCTGTGCGGCGACACTCAGCTGACGTTCTATGCCAACGGCGCCGGAACCACCCGGGTCGCAGAAGAGACAACCGGCGCCAGACCGACCGCCATTGCGATTGGGGCAACCAAAGCCTGCGTCAACGGAGATTTTGTGGACACGGCCACCGAAGCGTTTTTTAAGGTGACTGGAGAAAAGCTGATAAGACTTCATCGATTAAACCAAAGAATGCACGTGGCAGTAGGGGTAATAAGGAAACGGGCTGAAAACAAGAAGAATCAGCCTGCTAGGGTGTCATATTCACATTAACTATGCCACCTTGTTCTGGCGGGAGCAAGAGGACAAAGAGACCGACGGCATTGCCAGAAAGCGGTGTGTTGGTATAATGAACGGGTTCTCAACACGCCCTGTAAGGAGTACACCATGGCACACCTGTTGGTTATTGATGATGAGGGAGATATCCAGCACCTTTTCGCTGCTGAGCTAGAAGATGAAGGCCATACCGTTGTTACTTGTGGTAACCGCAGCGAAGCGCTGGAGCAGCTGCGTCATCAGGTTTTCGACCTGATCGTCCTCGACATCCAGCTTGGCCAGGAAAGCGGCCTGGAACTCCTGCAGCAAATAGCCCACGAAAGTGAGAAAACCCCGGTGATCCTCTGCACCGCTTACAGTAGTTACAAGGAGGATTTTTCCTCCTGGCTGGCAGATGCCTACGTGGTCAAAAGTTCCAATCTCGACGAACTGAAAAATGAAGTCCGCCGACAACTCGCAAAACCCTGACATCTCCACCAAGGAGAACCAGGCCCCACCTTATCACCAGTTAAGGAGACTTCATTGAAAGCTGTCATCATGGCGGGAGGCTTCGGCACCCGCATTCATCCTCTAACCATCAGCATGCCCAAGCCGATGATCCCCCTGATCAACCGACCGATCATGGAACACATCGTTAACCTGCTCAAACAACATGGTATTACCGACCTGGTGTTACTGCTTTTCCACCAGCCGGAAGTCATCAAAAAATATTTCGGTGACGGCAGCGAGTTCGGCGTCCATATCACTTATGTAACCCCCTTGGAGGACTTTGGTACCGCCGGCGCAGTCAAGGCTGCAGCGAAACACCTCGATGAAAGATTTATGATTATCAGTGGTGATCTTTTAACCGATTTCGACCTCTCAAAAGCAATCGCATTCCATGAGAAAAAACAGGCGAAGGCGACCATCACCCTGACAGCGGTCACCGACCCTCTTCAATTTGGTGTTGTTATCACCGACAAAGAGTCCCGCATCACCAAGTTCCTCGAGAAACCCGGTTGGGGAGAAGTCTTTTCCGACACCATCAACACGGGCATCTATATTCTGGAACCGGAAGTTCTGGAGCTTATCCCGGAGGGAGAAAATCGTGACTGGGCCAAGGATGTCTTCCCCAAAATGCTTGAGAATGCAGACGATCTGTTTGGTTGCGACCTGCAAGGCTACTGGGCCGACATCGGCAATCCGGAGGCATACCTCGAGGCATGCCAGGATATCTGCCACGGCAGGATCACTGTAAAGGTTCATGAGCCAGCCAGGTCGACAGAAGAGAGGATATTTATCAGCCCTGACGCCCAGGTCGACGAACAGGCCAGGCTCTCCGGCATGGTCGTTCTGGGGGGTAACACCCGGATCGAAGGCAATGCAAGCCTTACCAACTGCGTGGTTGGCCGTAACTGCCAGATCGAGGAGGGTGTCACGCTTGAGGATGCCATTCTCTGGGATAACGTCTACATCAAGGCGGGGACAAGGATCACAGGGTCGAATCTCGGGCACCGGGTTCGCGTCGGCAAGAATTCGGTCATCGAATCCGGCGTTGTGATTGCGGATGAGACGATGATCGGTGATGACGTCAATATTCGACCCAATGTCAAAATCTGGCCGCGCAAGGTCATTGAAAGCGGGTCGACCGTGTCGACCAACCTGATCTGGGGAGAGAAGTGGCGTAAAAGCCTCTTCGAAGGAGCCCTGGTCCGCGGCATGACCAACGTTGAGTTGACACCGGAGTTCACTGCCCGCCTCGGTGCAGCCTACGGATCAACGCTGCCGAAGGACAGTTTTATCCTGGTCGGGCGCGATGCCATTCGCTCGTCGCGAATGCTTAAACGCTCTTTCGTCGGCGGCTTGCTTTCCGCCGGGGTGAACGTTCGTGACATCAAGATGATCTCACTGCCGGTGTTACGCTACAAGCTGACGACCTTCGGTGAAGTTGGCGGCATACATTTTCGCCAGTCACCAGAAGATCCTGCCGCCACGGAGATTATTTTCTTTGATGCCGATGGTAACGAAATCCCTTCGGGCACGGCCAAAGGGATTGAACGCATCTACTTTAAGGAGAACTTTCGCCGCGCCCATCATTCTGAACCGGGCGGCATCGAAGAATTGCCTCGTATTTATGATTTCTATCGCGAAGGATTTCTGCGCGGGCTGGACAGCGACTTACTGAAGAAAGCTTCCCCGAAGGTCGTCCTTGACCTCAATCATTCTCCTGCCGCAGACCTGTTGCCAGGTCTGCTCGCTGACCTCGATTTTGAGGTAACAGAGTTGAACTCGCACGTTCATGAGAAAACCATGGACATGTCAACCGACGAACTGGACGCCGCCCTGGATCGGCTGAGCCGCATCGTCAAAACCCTTGAGGCTGACGCCGGCTTCTGGGTCGGCCCTTCCGGAGAAAAACTCCGTGTCGTCAGCGGTGCAGGACACGTCTTCTCAAACCGTGAGGCGATTAGCGTCCTTACTGTTCTGGTTTGCGCAGCGGAGAACGAGGGTCGATTGGTTGTCCCGGTTGCGGCTCCTCAAGCGGTTGACGAGCTGGCCAAGGCTGCCGGTTTGACCGTGGAGCGCACCCGCTCTGACGGTTGCTCGCTTGTCGACGCAGCCCGCAGCCGGAAGGTCCGTTTTGTGGCCTCGATGGATGACCGTTTCGGCTTCCCAAAATTTCAGCCAAACTTCGACGGCCTTTTTGCTACCGCCAAGATCATGGAACTCTCAGTACGTGCCAAACTGTCACTGGACCAGGCTTTCGCCACACTCCCCCGCAACCATTACCATCACCTGGAACTGTCATGCCCCTGGGAGAGCAAGGGTGGGCTGATGCGCAGGATGAGTGAGTACGCCGTCGACCAACGAGCCTCGTTTACCGATGGCGTGCGCATCGACTCGAAACAGGGATGGGTTCTGGTCCTGCCCGACCAACACCGCCCGATCGCTCACATCTACGTTGAAACCACAGAGGAAAAGGTCGCTAACGAGCTGATCGAACTTTATCGCGTGAAAGTCTCCGGCTGGCTCGCCGAACTGGCCGATATTGACCCGTGCTAACTTTCACGTGATTGACAGCAATGCCCAGGTAGTGCTCAATGCACCCTGCTAACTGAAAAGCACAGTCGCTTTTATGTGATTTTGAGTTTTCAATAATGATCAGGAATCGGAGCCTGAAACTCAATGCCCCAAACTTTTATCAATAAGTTATTACTGAAAAAGCAGGCCCTTTATCTCTTGCAAGAAGCAGGTTTAAGGAAGGTCGCAGAAGGTGACATTGATATCCATGCGGCTCGCAAGATAGCTCTCTGGCGGCAGAGTTCCGGAGCAGAGGTCTACCTTTTCGCACTGTTAACAACAGCCTCCAGAGGGATGGCCCGACATTACCTGCCGCAAATGGGTTTACAGCCGGGCCTCGCTACAATTCATTCAGCCAAAGGTGAACAGGCTCTTCCCGAGCTATCGACAGCCTATCAATCTTATCTTGAATGCTATCCCGGCGAAGCCCTCAGCCTGGTCAACGAACCGGGCATGGCAACAGCAGCCATTCAGGCCAGACAGGCATTGCTTTCCGACCTCTTCTTCCTCGACGCCCTGAGCGAAAACCCGGCGACAGAATCTTTCAAAGACCTTCTCGATGACAGCGATTTGGCCTCACGCCTTGATTATCGCAGCCTGATAATGCAATTCGCCGGACAGGCGGAGCCATTGCGAGAGCATGGCAAATCGCTGCCGGAGTTACTGCGCAGACCTGCGAAGGAGAACCCGCACAATCTGGCCGAGCAGATTTCTTATATCATTAAGAACTGGTCGCCATGGCTGCCGCAAGAGGTGGTAACCAGGATGCAGATTGCCATCGCCCTCACCGAAGAAGAGAGCCGCGCTTATCTACCGGGTCCCGGGCCATCGCCTATGCCGCTCTTTGGCGAAGGCGACGGCAGTGATGCCGCCGCAGCCTTTACTGCCGATACCGACTGGATGACCACCAGCGTCCTGCTGGCGAAATCGATCTACATCTGGCTCGACCAGCTCAGCAGTCATTATCAGCGCAGCATCACCACCCTGGCAGACATTCCGGAGGAAGAACTGGTCAGCCTGGCAAATCGGGGCTTCAATGCTCTCTGGCTGATCGGTATCTGGGAGCGTTCCAGTGCCTCTAAACGCATCAAGCAACTGTGCGGCAACCCGGAAGCGGAAGCGTCCGCATACGCACTGCATGCCTACCGGATTGCAGAAGAGCTGGGCGGCGAGAACGCCTTGCAGGCTCTCGAGGCTCGTTGTCGTCAGCACGGCATACGCTTGGCCTGCGACGTCGTCCCCAACCATACCGGCATCGACTCAGAACTGGTCAAGGAACACCCTGACTGGTTTCTACAAACCGACCAGCCCCCCTATCCGGCCTATGATTTCAGCGGGCCGGACCTGTGCGAGATGGAGGGGATCGGCATTCGCATTGAAAAGGGTTACTGGGATCACAGTGATGCGGCAGTGGTCTTTGAGCATCATGACCATAACAGCGGTCAGCACCGCTATATCTATCATGGCAACGATGGCACTCATATGCCCTGGAACGACACGGCTCAACTGAACTTCCTGATGCCGGAAGTCCGACAGGCCATGAGCGACCTGATCCTTGCCGTTGCCCGGCGTTTCAGTCTGATCCGCTTTGACGCCGCTATGACCCTGGCACGCAAGCATTTCCGCCGCCTTTGGTTTCCGCCACCGGGAGGCAGCGCCGGAGTCCAGTCGCGTTCGGCCTTTGCCCTGTCCGACGAGGATTTTACCGCGGCCTTCCCGGTCGAGTTCTGGCGTGAAGTGGTGGACCGCATTAACCGGGAAGCTCCGGACACGCTCCTGATCGCCGAGGCCTTCTGGCTGATGGAGAGCTATTTTGTACGCAACCTGGGCATGCACCGGGTTTACAACAGCGCCTTTATGAATATGCTCAAGCGCGAAGAGAACACCAAGTACCGCCAGATTCTTAAAGACACGCTGGCCTACAATCCTGGCATATTAAAGCGCTACGTCAATTTCATGAACAATCCGGACGAAGCGACCGCCGTTGAACAGTTCGGCAAAGGCGACAAATATTTCGGCGTCTCCACCCTGCTGGCCACCCTGCCCGGTCTGCCGATGTTCGGCCATGGCCAGGTTGAAGGTTACCGTGAAAAATATGGCATGGAGTATCGTCGCGCCTACTGGAAAGAAGAGCCGGATGTCGGATTTATTCAGCATCATGAGCAACAGGTCTTTCCTCTTTTACGCTCACGTCACTTGTTCGCCGATATCGAATATTTTTCTCTTTACGATTTCATGACCGACCAGGGTGTGGATGAAAACGTCTTCGCCTACAGCAACGGCCCAATCGGACAGAAGTTCCTGGTCGTTTATAACAATAAAACTCAAGCAACCCGGGGACGAATTCATCTGGCTGCCGACAAAGCCTCGCCAGAGGAGGAAGGCCTCGCCCTGCCGATGCCACCCTTCTGGCAAGAGCTGGGACTTGATCGGTCCGGCGACCCTTTCTGCCGTTTTCATGACCTGCAGGGCAACCAACAACTGGCCTCTCGAGAGCAACTGTCTCATGGCCTCGAGCTGCAGCTTGATGGCTACGAACACCGTGTGTTCAGTGATTTCCAGACGCTCAGCGACGAAGACGGCTCCTGGCAGAAACTTTATCAGCACCTCAATGGTCGCACGGTCTCCAACCTTGAGCGCGAACGGCTGAGAATAGTCTATCAACCTCTCTGGAAGGCTTTCGCAGCGCTCTTTGATCAGGGCCGCCTCCATGTTCTGGCGGGCGGCTTGGTGACAGCCCAACCGACCGGCCCGATCGATAAAATCATGACGGAAATGAGTGCAGAGTGTAACGCCTTCGCCAGCATGATCGGTTCGTCAATAGAAGGTTTTGAAAGTCATTCGACTCCACAGATCGACCTAAAGGCTCTCTTCGCAGAGGTGTCCGGTTGGTTGGCTGAATTAGCTGCGGCTGAAGCGGTGGAGAAAATGCTCGCCGGGCAATGGCAGGGCACGCGCTCTCAGGCAGGGCTTGGTGTAACAATCCTAAGCTGGCTGATGCTGCAGAACCTGTCTCAAGCCCTCGGCTTTTCTGACGAGTCTCGTTGTTTAAAAGTATTCGGTTCCTACGGCCTTGATTTTGCCTGGCAGGAAAGCGCTGCGTCAGACGATCAGGGCAGAGCCGTTTTCCTTGCCACTCTTCTGACAAAGACTGCCGGCATGCAACCACACCCGGCTGTTGATGCCCAAGCTTTTGCACACCTCTGCCAAGGCCGCGACAACAGCAGGTTCCTGGGCGTCAACAGGCATCAAGAGCAGACCTGGTTTTTACAGGAGGGTATGACCGCTCTGGCTGGAGCCATAGCGCTTCAGGCCGGCATCTTGCAACTTCGTGCAGTCCAAGGCAAAGAGGCTCCGGCCATTTCAACATCAGCTGCCGAGCACCTGCGTCAACGTCTGGCCCGAGCTGCGGCTGTCGGCTACCGACTGGATAAATTCCTCGATTTGAGTTAGAATGCGCCCCTCAAATGGCCACTCAAGACGACAAAAGAACCTCGACCTCAACACCAATGAAACTGCTCATGGTCGCCTCGGAAGCTGCACCCTTCGCCAAAACCGGTGGGCTTGCAGACGTTGTGGGCTCTCTGCCCCCGGCCTTGTGTTCCCTCGGACATGATGTGCGCCTGGTCATGCCTTGGTATCGCCAGGTTCGCACAATCACTGGCGACCTCCCCTTAAGCCAAAACAAGCTGTCGGTTTCCATGGGCGGGCACAGTTACAAAGTTGGTTATCGGACAGGAGAATTCCAAGGCGTTCAGGTCTATTTTCTCGACTACCCTGAATACTATAACCGCGACGAACTCTACGGCGAGCAAGGCCTTGATTACCCAGACAATGCGGAACGCTTTGGCTTGCTCAGCAGTGCCGCTATTGAGCTCACCCGCCACCTCGGTTTCGTTCCGGATGTCATTCATGCTCACGACTGGCAGACAGGCCTAGTCCCGCTTTACCTGCATCAGCAACTCAGGCGTGACCCGTACTTTGCCGGCACCGGCACTCTCTTCAGTATTCACAACCTCGGCTACCAGGGCGTGTTTCCTTTGCAAACGGCAAAGTCTCTGGGGATTGATTCAAGTTTGCTGACATCCGACGGGATTGAATTTCATGGCAAGCTCTCCCTGTTGAAAGCAGGGATCCGCTATGCCAGCCAGGTCAACACCGTCTCTCCGACCTACTGTCGGGAGATCCAAACCCCGGAACAGGGGATGGGCCTCTACGGCCTGCTACGCTCGCGTGCAGACCACCTGCACGGGCTGTTGAACGGCCTGGACGGCAAACTCTGGACTCCGGCCCAGGATCATACTCTCCCGCAGGCCTACTCTGCGGATGACCTTTCTGGTAAAGCTGTCTGCAAACAAAAGCTGCAGGACGAACTCGGTCTGCAAACAGCACCCAACACGGCGATCGTGGCCATGGTCACACGTCTTGACACCCAGAAAGGGATCGAACTGGTTCTGGGGAGTTGGGAGAAGATCCTGTCTCGGAACTTGCAGCTGGTCATCCTCGGCACCGGAAACCCGGACTACGAGCGGCGGCTGGCCGAGGCTGCTGACTTTTATCCGGGCCAGGCCAAGGTTCTGCTCCGCTTTGACGATGCCCAGTCACGGCGGATCTATGCTGGCAGTGACCTTTTCCTGATGCCGAGCCGCTATGAGCCTTGCGGCCTTAGCCAGCTCATTGCTCTGCGTTACGGCTGTATCCCTCTGGTTCATGCAACAGGCGGCCTCGCAGATACGATTATCGACCCACGGATCGCACCCGAAACGGCAAATGGTTTCGTCTTTGAAAAATATCAGTACGCAAGTCTTCTACAGGGGTTGGATAGAGCCCTGGAGGCTTACAGCGAATCGCCGCTCTGGCAGAAGATAAGGCACCAGGGAATGACTCAGGATATGTCCTGGACGCAGGCGGCAGAGCAATATCTGGACCTCTATCGATTATGTAAAAAGGGATTGCAATGACGGAAGAACAAGACAAGTTCATTGAAACGGAACAAGCTGAAGGCGAGGTCAAGGAAGAGCGCTTTCCGGAGCTTGCGGAGCTGCAGGAGAAGACCCAGCGCCGCCTGCGCAGCAATCAGCGTTTTCTGGAACGCTTTATGGATGAAGACTTTGACGATCTCGACGATGACGAGCTTGATGATGGCGACGATGATGACCCGGAACAATTTGAAGAGCTTTAGCAGGGCCGCGGAATGTTAAACCAGGTTGTCCAGATATTCCTGCCATTCGGTAGGCAACAGATCGCGCTTGCGGGTATTGCAGTCTTTGCACGCCGCGACACAGTTGCCTTTGCTGCTGCGCCCACCACGCACCAGAGGGACAACATGATCCAGCGTCAACTCGGCAGGAGCAAAATGACCGCCGCAGTAGTGGCAGAGCCCCGAGGCAATCCGGTTTCGCCACCACTGAGAGCGCCTTAGTTCACGGGCCTTCTGGCGCTCACGGCGCAACTGCTCTTCAGGAATGTCAGCGAAAAACTGCATGAACACAGGATACAGAATCCGGCCTAGGGAATACAGTAAAAACAGGTATAATTTGTTTCCTCTGCCTGCGGTCTGCGGTATCCTGGCGCCTTGCTGTTTTTTTACATCCAAGGGACTATAGATGAACATACTCATCGTTGGAGCCGGCCAGGTCGGCTACTTTCTTTGTGAACGCCTTTCCCTGGAAGGGCACGAGGTGACACTGGTCGACCGTGACCAGGAGCACCTCAATGAGGCCCAGGATCGTCTCAACGTGCTTGGCGTTCTTGGTAACGGCGCCAGCGCCGAGACCATGGAACAGGCCGGCATTAAAGAAGCCGACATCGTTATGGCCGTTACCGACCTCGACGAAGTCAATATTCTGGTCTGCCTGCTGGCCCGTGAGTACGGCGTCGGCAAACGTATCGCCCGTGTCAAGAGTATCGATTACCTGAGCCGGGGAGCCGTGCTCTCCAAGGACAAACTCGGCATCGACCTGATGATCAATCCGGATGATGCCGTGGCCGACGAGCTCGCCAATCTGGCCGGCCGCGCGGGCACCTTTGACGTCGCCGAATTCGTCGGCGGTCAGATTCAGTTTCTCGGCTACCGGATTACCGAAGACAGTCCCCTTTGTGACTTGACCCTGAAAGAGCTGGGCGAGATTCGCGGCATCTACCGCTTCGTGGTCGTCGCCATCTCACGTCAGGGCCAGACGATCATTCCCCGCGGTGACGACACCATCCAGGTCGGTGACAGTATCTTCATCTTCGCCCACAAGGAAGAACTCCCGGCGATTCAATATATGCTGCAAATCAAGGAAGAGAAACGCAGGGGCTCGCGAAAAGCCTTTATCCTTGGTGGGGGTCGCATTGGCCTGCGCGTAGCCCGCAACCTGGAGGCACGACAGTTCAACGTACGCCTTGTGGAACGTGATCAGGAGCGTTGCGAGAAACTCTCGGCAGAGTTGCAGAAGACCATGGTCATTCATGCCGAGGGCACGGACATTCGTGCCTTGCTCGATGAAGGCATCGCCGACGCGGATGTCGTTATCGCAGCTACGGACAATGATGAAACCAACATTCTCTGCTCACTGCTCTGCAAACGTCACGGCGCGCACCGGACCCTTTGCCTGGTCAACCGCCCCGAGTTCCTTGACCTGGCGCCCTCACTCGGTGTTGACGCCTGTGTCTCACCGCGTCTCTCGGCGGCAAGTGCGATTCTCAAATTCGCTCGGCGCGGTAACGTCATCTCTCTCGCGACGATCGAAGGCAGCAACTCCGAGGTGCTTGAAATCGAGATCAAGAGCACGAGTCAGGTTCTCGACACACCGCTCAAAGACCTCAACTTTCCTCGTGGAGCTATCATCGGTGCGATCGTCCATAAAAACAGCTACGAGATCCCCGATGGCGAAAACAGCATCAAAGTCGGCGACCGGGTGCTGGTCTTCGCTCTCCCGGAAGCCCTGGCCAAGGTCGAAAGGTTCTTCGAGTAGATGAACATCACCCTGACCCTGCGCATACTCGGTGCCCTGCTGCTTTTTCTGGCCATAGCCCTGCTCTTCCCGGTGCCCTTCTCATGGATTTACGGTGATGGTGCTTCGGGGGCCTTTATCCTGTCCGCAATCATATCGGCGGTCTGCGGCGGGATTCTGTTCAGCCAGTTCAACTCGGAGAAAGACCTTTCTGTGCGCGAAGGGTTTGCCATTGTCACCTTCGGCTGGACTTTTTTTGCGCTTTTCGGTGCCCTGCCTTTTGTCTTTTCCGGAGCCATCCCTTCCTATCTCAACGCTTTTTTCGAGACCATGAGCGGCTTCACAACCACCGGCTCGACCATTCTCACTGACATTGAGGCCATGCCGCCCAGCCTGCTGCTGTGGCGTTCCCTGACTCAATGGCTCGGCGGCATGGGAATCATAGTGCTTTCGCTGGCGATTCTACCCATGCTCGGCGTCGGGGGCATGCAGCTCTTCAAAGCCGAAGTTCCGGGGCCGACCACAGACCGTCTGAAACCACGCATCCAGGATACGGCCAAACTGCTCTGGGGTGTTTACGTCCTTTTGACCTGCATCGAAATCCTGCTGCTGATGGCCGGAGGCATGAGTTTCTTCGACGGTCTCAATCACGCTTTCACCACCATGGCAACCGGCGGTTTCTCCACGCGCAACGCTTCTGTTGCCGCGTACAATAGTGCCTACATCGATTGGATCATCACTATTTTCATGTTCCTGGCCGGGGTCAACTTCTCCCTGCACTACCTTGCCTTGCGTGGCAAGATTGGCGATTTTATTCGCAATGAAGAGTTCCTCTTCTATAGTTCCCTGGTCATTGTCGGCGCGGCCCTGATCACCATGCTCAACATGGGCAGCACCTACCCGGGCTTTCTTGACAACCTGCGCTACAGTGCCTTCCAGGTCGTCTCGATCATCACCACCACCGGCTTCGGTACGGCCGACTATGAGCTCTGGCCGGTGCTCTGTCAGTACCTGTTGGTTTTCTTCATGTTTATCGGTGGCTGCGCAGGGTCCACCGGCGGAGGCATGAAAGTCGCGCGTATCCTGCTGCTCTTCAAACACGCCCAGGTGCAGGTTTACCGCCTGATTCACCCCCGCGCCGTACGCCTGGTCAAGCTCGGCGATCGCCCGGTCGACAAAGACGTCATGCAATCGATTCTCGGCTTCTTTGCGCTCTATCTCGGTGTTTTCGTCGCCGCCTCGTTCGTCATGGCAGCAACCGGCATGGATCTCAATTCGGCGGGGGGCTCGGTCATCGCAACGCTGAGCAATATCGGCCCCGGCCTTGGCAGTGTTGGCCCTGTTGACAACTTTGCCCATGTCCCGGCCATCGGCAAGCTGGTCCTTGCCTTCTGCATGCTCCTGGGAAGACTGGAACTGTTTACCGTGCTGGTTCTGGTCTTCCCGAGCTTCTGGCGAAAATGATCGGCCAATGGCTTCTGCAAAGAGAACTGTCCTCTTCAGCAAATTTCGCTACCGGCTCCTGCTCTACCTGGTAGCTGCCCTGGTTTTTACCATGCCTCTTCGTAACGCTCTCGAACAACACTTTATTTATTTCCCCGAACCTTTTCATATGGCGACTCCGGCGAGAGTTAGCCTTGGCTACGAAGAGATAAACTTCTCGGCCACAGATGCTACTCAACTCCAGGGTTGGCTGGTCCCTGGACAGGCTGAGGCACCCGCTGTGCTCTTCTGCATGGGCAATGCAGGCAACATCTCGCATCGCCTTGAAACCCTGCAGTTACTTCATCAACTCGGCGTCACCGTGTTCATCTTTAATTACCGGGGATATGGCACAAGTAAGGGACGAGCCAGCGAAACAGGAACCTACAGTGACCTTGCCGGCGCCATGAACTTTCTCAACGAGCGCGGCTGGCCTGCTGAGCGCGTCATCCTCTTTGGCCGCTCACTCGGCGCTGCAGTCAGCCTTGAAGGCAGCCTGCACAGAACTCCGGCCGGACTGATCATGGAGTCCCCCTTTACCTCGATAGAGGCGATGGGTCGCCACCACTACCCGTTGCTCAGCAGCTTGCTCGGCTGGCTGATCGGCGCAAAGTACAACAATTTGGCAAAGATTGCAGATCTTGAAGCGCCACTACTGCTCATCCACGGCAAGAACGACAGCATCTGCCCACCCAGCATGGCCGAAGAACTTTACGCAAGGGCGCCGCAAGAGAAACAGCTCCTCTGGATTCCTGAGGCCGGCCACAACGATGGCTTTGTTGTTGGTGGAAAGCGTTACCGGGACACCCTGAAGCAGGTTATTGAAAGTTGGACAGGTTTTACAACGGAACCTGATCGATAAACAGCCCGGTTGCTTGTTCAAACAAGAAAAGAGCCCGGGTCGAAGACCCGGGCTCTTTTCTTTGTTTCGGAGGTAGAAGATTAATTCTGATTCAACTTGTAGCACACTACCACTCACAAGTTTCTCACAACCAGCAGAGCTCACTTTTTGAATGATATTCAATAAAAAAATGGCCCCCATCCGATGGATGGGGGCCCCCCTAATAAATCAAATTAAAACTCTTCGTTTTGTAACACTCTTTATAGCCTGCAAACTCAAACAAAAATTCGAAAGATTGTCTGCAGTATACACATGGCTTCTCACAAATCTCTCACATCCGGGTGTTGACAAAGAAAAAAATGCCTGTTTGGCTGTTTTTTAATTTTTTAACTGTGATTCAGCCAACCCTGGGCAGGCTTCTCCTTGGGAAAATCCAATAGCGCATCCTCTATGTCATGGGCCGGGAAATTCTCACGGACCAGGGCTTCGCTGTATTGTTTGATGACCTGGTTGGCCTTCCCCGGGCTGTCCTGGGCAAGGCAGAGCGAATAAAGCAGTCGAACAACGCCATCATTGGTCGGTTCATAGCGCAAGGCGTCTCGCAATAGTTTCGCAGCTTCCTCGTAGCGTTCATTCTGTGCCAACAAACGAGCAAAAGTCTGACTGCTGTCGAGATAGAGTTGCTCCAGTTCATCCTGAAAAATTATGGCCGCATCACTGCCGAAATCTCCCGGCACAAAAGTTCCTCTCCAGAGGCTGAACGCCGACGAAAAGGTGATTTCAGCCGGCCACCATTCACCTGCAGAGATTTGCAGGTTGGCCTTGCGTATCAAGCGGCGAAATTCGTGCGCGTCTATGAGTGAATGTTCAAGGCAGAGATAGCTGCGTTTGACGACCAGATACTTCTTGCTGTCAAAAGGCGCCAAAGTCTGATCAAGAGTGCGACGCACTCTTGACAGCAGGGAATCGAAGCTCGAACGAGCTCGCGTGGACGTGCTGTCCGGCCAAAGCGAGACCTGAACCTCTTCCTGAGAGATCTTGCCGCTAGAGGATCCAACCAACATGGCCATCAGCTGACGTTGGGCTGGGCTGAATTCGTCGGTCCATGACAAACTCCGGTTACCGACACGCAACTCACACCGGCCCAGCGTTTTCACCATCAAAGATTCCGGTGAGTTTTCAGCGGAGACCGTACCATCTGCAGGGATTGGCTTGCTACTGCGACGACGCAACAAGGACTTAACCCGCGCAGTCAGAAGCTTCGGCGAAAACGGCTTGGTCATGTAGTCATCGGCGCCGACTTCCAAGCCAGCGACAACATCATCCTCTTCGGCCTGACCGGTTAACATCAGGACAGGGATTCTACTCATCCATGGATCGCGGCGCATTGCGCGACACACATCCAACCCGTTCATACCGGGCAGGTTGAGATCAAGAACAATAGCTTCAGGAGGATCTTCTTCGATTTGCGACAGGCCTGCCTCGCCGCTCTGGGCAATGGAGACACGATATCCTGCCTTGCTCAGACAGGCGAAAAGAAGCTCACAGACGCTGGAATCATCTTCGATGATAAGGATGTGGGGGTTATCCATGAAGCGACTTCCTTTCAAAAGATGTTAACGTAACAAGGCAAAACCCATTTGACGGCCGGTTCGTCCTTCGTCACGCCGGTAGGAGAAAAACGTTTCCTTGTGACAGCAGGTGCATTCCGCAACCGTATCAATCACCGACCGGCTAATTCCTGCTTCATCGAGTTGCAACATAACGCTTTTCTGCAGATCAAGCTGCCAATGGCCGAGAGTAACTTCCTTGACGATCCTCTGCCACTGACCAACCCCTTGTCGAAAAGCATCACGCACAGGACGATCAACTTCATACCTGTGGGCCGCAATGCCCGGGCCGATAGCAGCACAAAGGTCCGTCGCCAGACAACCAAAGATCTCCTGCATGGCCTTTACGGTGCGGCCCAACAAGCCGGCGGACGTGCCACGCCAACCGAGGTGAACCACCGCGGCTACCTGTTTTTTCTGATCGTATAGAATAACCGGAAAACAGTCAGCCACAAGAATACCAATGAGAATATTACGCTGATTGGTAATAATGGCATCGCTTGCGACGCGCTGGAAATGAGAGACTTCCAGGTTCGACTCGTCAATAACCAGAATCTCGGTGCCGTGAACCTGGTTAACCGTCAGCAAAAGATGCGGCTCCAGGTCAAAGGCTCTGGCCACTGCGGCACGATTTGCTTCTACCTGTGACATCTGGTCACCGGAATTGAAGCCAAGGTTGAGGGAATTAAAAGGGGGCCGGCTACAGCCGCCGTTACGCGTGGTAAAGCCTGCGACCAAGCGGTTCTGACCTACCCAATCAGGCTGCAGATAGTGAATTTTGCCTTGCTTAACAGTATTCATCAATAAGCCGTTTCAACCGGACCCGCACATGCTTCGATCGCAAGTGCGGCAGGTTCGTAGTGATATTTTTCCTCAAGGTAGCTGAGGATCTCCTGCAACTCTTTCGGTAAAGCGGCCTGGAACAGCATGGCCCTGCCATCAGGGTGAGCAAAGCCAAGTTGCCAGGCGTGCAAGAACTGCCGTTCCAGATGGACGATCATTTTCCGTAGCACAGTGTCGCTGATTGACTTGGCGCGACTGGCTCCGCCGTAGAGGGGGTCGCCGACAACCGGAGAGCCCATCCCGGTCAGGTGGACCCGAATCTGGTGGGTTCGGCCCGTCTCCAGCAGCAGATCGACAAGTGTCAGGCGATCCTCCTCATAGCGACGCAAAACTTTCCAGTGCGTCACAGCAGTACGACTGATACGGGCATCGGTAGACATCTTCTTACGATGCACCGGATGCCTGCCAATCGCCTGGTCAATACTGCCCTTATTTGCTGCCACCACACCATGGACCAAGGCCCGATAGCGCCGTTGAATCGTATGGTCTTTGAACTGGCTGGCCAGATGTTGGTGGGTTTGGTCATCCTTGGTGGCGACCATCACACCGGAGGTGTCCTTGTCGAGACGATGAACGATGCCGGGCCGCAACTCCCCACCAACACCAGAGAGATCCTGGCAGTGATGCAGCAAAGCATTGACCAACGTGCCGCTCTGGTGGCCCGGTGCCGGGTGCACCACAAAATGAGCCGGTTTATTAACAACGATCAGGGCGGAGTCCTCGTAAAGAACCGCCAATGGAATAGCTTCGGCCTGAGCTGCTGTCGCAACAGGTTCAGGCAAAACCACGCGAATCTCTTCGCCCCCCCGCAACTTGATGCCTGCCTTACTCGTGGCCCCATCCAGAGTGACAGCACCCTCATCGATAAGACGCTTGATCTGCGAGCGGGTAACCTCCGGCAGGTTGTCATCCAGGAAACGATCCAGGCGCACCGAAACATCATCGGGGCTGACCTGAAAGCAGCGGGGTTCAGGCATGCAATCTACCAGATCGAACTTTCGATCTTGCCGGCCTGCTTAATCATGACATCGACGATTGCCCGATCATAAAGATGAGCTCGATCGTCCAGGTCAGGAGAAACCCGACCATAGAAGTGATCACGCCCCTCTTGCAGTTCTTCGGTCAGGACTTCAAAAATCGAGTCATTTTTGATCCCTTCCTTCACCTTCTCCTGATTGTAAAGGGCGATATCCGAGACGATGGCACGGGCTAAACGAAATGCCAGTTTAGGATTGTCTACCAGTTTGGCCATGAGACCTCCACATTTGGAGTGAGCATATATTTCTATCGGGTGGAAGACACCCGGGTCCTGACTATCAATCGAACGACAACGACAGGGTCGATCGTGGCGTACAAAGGATCAAGTCTTCTGCGAAGCTGTTCTACCAAGCGGCTCACTGGCCCTATCGAGCAACAGGTTTAAGAGAAAAAGTGCGAGCCCTTATTTTACAACTTCGTACAGTAACGAAAACAAGCGTTTAAGTCAATCTGGACCGGCAACTCTCGAGAAAAGAGTTAAGGGCTCAATTCTGACATTTATAAAAACTTTTACGCCGCCGCCATACTCACTGACCTCCCATATCAGGTATCATGAAGAGATAAGCATGATTGAGGCAAGAGGCAGAACAAATTTCAACAATCTTGACATGCCTGAATTTTTCTTTAATCTTGACATAACCTTGTAAAAAGATAGCCATCATCACAATTTCAGGAGGAGTCTTATGGCAAAGCGTATCGGTGTCATCCTGTCCGGCTGCGGCGTCTACGACGGCAGCGAGATCCACGAAGCAGTCATCACCTTACTGGCCATTGATCGCGCCGGCGCTGAAGCCGTCTGCATGGCTCCGGATATTCCCCAGATGCACGTCATCAATCACCTGACCGGAGAGCCTGAAGCCGGCGCAACTCGAAACGTACTGATTGAGTCTGCTCGCATCGCCCGGGGCAAGATTCAAGACCTGGCAAAGGTTCAGGCCTCTGATCTTGACGCGTTGATATTGCCCGGAGGTTTTGGGGCCGCGAAGAACCTTTGCAACTTCGCTGTCGCTGGCGCTGACTGTGAAGTCAATGCTGAGACAGCTCGCCTGCTCAAGGGAATGTACGCTGCAAAGAAACCGATTGCTGCTGTCTGCATCGCCCCGGCAGTCCTTTCCAAGGTCCTGGGTGACGAAAACATCTCGCCCAAACTAACGATTGGCAACGATGAGGGAACCGCAGCAGCACTCGCTGCGCTTGGCTCAGAGCATATTCAGTGTCCTGTTGAAGAATTTGTCATAGATCGCGACAATAAGCTGGTTTCAAGCCCGGCTTACATGCTTGCCGGCAGGATTTCAGAAGCTGCTGAAGGCATCGAAAAAACCGTTCAGGCTCTGATCGGGATGATTGACTGAGCAATTACTTGCACCTGATTAAAAGCATTTGCTTTTTTTCGGACCTCAACCAAAACAAAGACAAGGCAAACTCAGGCTATTTATTAACGCAAAGACGCTGGGACGCAGAGATCAATAATCGGAATTGACCCATTTTTAAGACTTTGAAGCCTTTTCCCTCTGCGCTCTTTGCGCCTTTGCGTTAAACATTTTTTGGGTTATAGAACCATTTTCTCAAATCTACACTTGTCAGAATTCATTCTTGCACTAGAATGGTCTGGATATTTTGGCCGCTTTGGCCAACTACTAAATTCTCAAGGAGTACATCATGACCAAGTTTCGTTGCGTAATCTGTGACTACATCTACGACCCGGCTGAAGGCGATCCCGGCAACGGCATTGACCCCGGCACCTCTTTCGAAGATCTGCCTGAGGATTGGTGCTGCCCCCTCTGTGGTGCAGATAAAAGCAATTTCGAAGCCGCCTAAGCGACAAAGTTAAACGCCCAGCCTGAATAGCAAGAAACAATAAACGGGTTTGAGGTTTGTCAGAATCGGCGTCCCGGTCGACCCTCAGACCGGGACGTCTGATACAACGTGAAGAGCTGGCTGCCATCAACCCTGAGGCAGTTTCTTCCTGCATGGCCATTCGTTAGTGCAGTAATCCTGCTGCCCCGAAGCTCTTTTCGATAAAATCCTCTCGATAACCATAGCCTCCCGGCACTCTATCAGTTATTATTAAATTCACTGTTTTTAAGCCCTTACGACCTCTGATTTGGCAATGAATATGAAGACCCGCCCACCACGTAAACCCGATTGGCTCAAAGTTCGTTTTCCGGCAGGACCGAACTACGCCCGTATCGATCGCCTGCACCGCGAGCAGGGGCTGCATTCCGTCTGCCGCAGCGCGGCCTGCCCCAACCAGGGAGAATGCTGGGAAAAGGGCACGGCAACCTTCATGATCCTGGGTGACCACTGTACCCGTGATTGCCGTTTTTGTAATGTTACCCACGAAAAACCTCTGTCTGTCGATCCACAGGAAACGGACAAAGTCGCCAGAGCTGTTGCTGAACTGGAATTGAATCACGCAGTGATCACATCGGTCACACGTGACGATCTCGAAGATGGTGGCGCCGCCCAGTTTGCAGCCGTGACCCGCGCGATTCATGATTACCGTCCGGAATGTCGGGTTGAATTGCTTGTGCCCGACCTGCAGGGAAACCACGAAGCCTTGAGCACGATCCTCATGGCCAAACCGGCCATCTTCGGCCACAATCTGGAGACTGTTCCCAGGCTCTATCCTCTTGCCAGGGCTGGCGCCGACTACCAGCGCTCTCTGAACTTGCTCGCTGCAGCCGCGCAGGCAGCTCCCGACATTCCAATCAAGTCGGGCCTGATGCTCGGCATGGGGGAGACCATGGGTGAGATTCCCACTGTCATGCAAGACCTCCAGAAAGCAGGCTGCCGCATGCTGACACTGGGACAATACCTCCAGCCAACCCGTCACCACCTGCCGGTGGTTCGCTATGTCGAACCTTCAGAATTCTCGAGTTTGCGAGACATTGGCCTGCAACTCGGCTTCGCCCATGTCGAAGCAGGGCCGCTGGTGCGTTCTTCCTATCACGCTGCAGAACAATTCGAGGGAGATTCCGATGAGCAACCCTGACCTGATTTACGAAACGATCATCCTCGGCTCAGGCCCGGCAGGCCTCACCGCCGCCATCTATGCTGCGCGCAGCCGTTGCTGCCCCCTGATGATCCACGGTCTTCAGCCTGGCGGGCAATTGACCACCACGACGGCGGTCGACAACTTTCCCGGCTTCCCGGAAGGCATAGACGGCCCTGAATTGATGGAAAAGATGAAACTTCAGGCAGAGCGTTTCGGCACTCAATTTGTCGAGGGTGACGTCACCAAGGTCGACTTGCAGGAACGTCCTTTCAGACTCTGGGTGGGAGAAGAGCTCTACCGCTGCCTCTCTCTGATCATCACGACCGGGGCCTCGCCAAAGCTTCTCGGCTTGGGCAACGAAGAGTCGCTCTACGGCAAGGGAGTATCAGTCTGTGCAACCTGCGATGGATTTTTCTATCGCGACCGTGAAGTCGTTGTCGTTGGCGGTGGCGATACTGCAATGGAAGAGGCTGTCTTTTTGACCCGCTTTGCCAAGAAAGTAACCGTTGTTCATCGCCGTGATTCTCTAAGGGCGACACCAGTTCTCGCTGACCGGGCGCTGGGCAACAAAGCGATCAACTTCAAGTGGGACTCCGAGCTCACAGAGATTCTCACTGACACAAGCGGCGTAACCGGAACCCGCATCAAAAATCTTAAAACCGGCATGGAAACTGAGATGGACTGCGATGGCATCTTTATCGCCATCGGCCATCGACCAAACACCTCTCTCTTCGAAGGTCAACTGGAGATGGACAACGAAGGTTACCTGCTCACCAAAAACGGCACGGAGACCAATATCTCCGGAGTCTTTGCTGCAGGTGACGTTCAGGACCAACAATTCCGTCAAGCGGTGACCGCGGCAGGGACCGGTTGCATGGCAGCGATACAGGCTGAGCGCTTTCTCGATGACCTTCCTTACGACTCGGAGCTCTCATGCAAAAAGGGGGTTTGCAAGCCAAAAGCGCAGCCTTAAAGTTTCCCGGCTACAGGGGGCAGGAAAGGATCTTCGGTCAAGGGTTCAAAAACCCTCCCTCTAAGCTCCGACCCGTTTGCCTGAACGCCAACCCCTTGATATAATTTGCGCAGTTCATTTTTCCCGGCCTTCAGTATCCATGAATCGCATGTTGTGTTGAAATAGGGACGCAGCAAGGGCAATTTTGGGAAGGCTTCTTTCTCCGTAGCGTTAAAACGCATAACAGATCATCATCAACAGGGGTATCGATGAGTATAGCCAGCAATGTCAGCCCTCAGTGGCTAGAAGAGCAATTTCAACTATGGAAATCCGATCCTGACCAGGTTTCGGCCGACTGGCAGGCTTTTTTCGAAGGCTTCGAGCTTGCCAGTCAAGCTCCGGCTACCGATTGCGACCTGGCGGCCAAAACGTCTTCTGTCGACTCCCTGATTTACCGATATCGCGACCTCGGACACCTGCAGGCCAGCACGGATCCTCTCTCACCCGAACAGGCCGAACACGCAGAACTGAACCTGGCGGCATTCGGTCTCACTGAAGACGACCTCGACCGAACCTTTTACCCGCTACGCTTCCCAAAACATAAAGCCACCCTTCGTGAAATTATTGACCTGCTCAAAGAGACCTATTGCGGGAAAATTGGCGTGGAGTTCATGCACATTCAGGATCCGAAAAAACGGACCTGGCTGAAGAAGCGTATGGAAGAAAACCGCAATCAACCCAACCTGGCTCGCGACGAGCAACTGCACATCCTTGAGAAACTTCAGGAAGCGACCCTTTTCGAAGCATTTCTTCATCGCAAGTTCCTCGGTCAGAAACGCTTCTCACTGGAAGGTGGGGAGGCCATCATTCCACTCTTGGACACCTTGTTGATGCAGGCCGCAGAAAGAGGGGTCAGTGATCTGATTATGGGGATGGCCCATCGTGGCCGCCTCAACGTGCTGGCCAATATTTTCAACAAACCGCTGGAGAATATCTTCGCCGAATTCCAGGACAATCTCGAACTGGCATTTGTTGGCGATGGCGATGTGAAGTATCATAAGGGGTACTCTACTGACCGATCATTCCCCTCCGGACACAATATTCATCTCAGTCTAGCGGCCAACCCGAGCCACCTTGAAGCTGTCGACCCCGTGGTAATCGGCAGGTGTCGAGCCCGACATGTCAGCTACGGACCTGGCGGCAAGAAAAGAGTGTTGCCGGTACTGCTTCATGGCGATGCCGCCTTTGCCGGTCAAGGCTTGGTGCCGGAAGTTCTTAACCTCTCCCAGCTTGATGGCTACCAGTCGGGCGGCACGTTTCATCTGGTTATCAACAACCAGATCGGCTTCACCACCGCCCCAGCCCACGCACGTTCGACCCTTTACGCCACTGATATCGCCAAAATGCTCATGGTGCCTATCTTTCATATCAACGGCGAAGATCCTGAAGCAGCCGTTTATGCGACCAACCTGGCATTGGAATATCGCCAAGAGTTCGGTGAAGACGTGGTCGTTGAAGTCATCTGCTATCGTCGCCATGGTCACAATGAAGGAGATGAGCCTTTTTTCACACAACCGCTCATGTACGAGAAGATTCGCCAAAGACCCCCACTACATGAAATTTACGCACAACAATTGATTGAAGGTGGCCTTGAGCCTCAATTGGTCAAGGAACGTGTCGACAAGATAACTCAGCGCCTCGAAGAGGCCCTTGAAGGAGAAACCAAGCCACAAACCGATGTAGGTTTCCAGGCAAAGTGGACGGGCATAAAACGCGAATATTCACGGGAAGAGCCGGAGACCAAGGTTGACGCGGAAACCCTCTTAAAACTGGGCTCGCGGATGGCAAGCCTGCCGGAGAAATTCAACGCTCACCCTAAAATTGCACGTCTTCTCAAACGCCGCGAAGAGAGCCTCCTCAAAGGGGAAGGTATCGATTGGGCCAACGCTGAAGCACTCGCCTTTGCCTCATTATTGATTGAGCATTCCCCTGTACGCCTCTCGGGACAGGACTCGCGTCGCGGCACCTTCAACCAACGACATTCAACCCTGGTTGACCAGAAAAACGGGCAACTTTATGTCCCTCTGGCCTTCCTGGGAAAAAGCCAGGCTGCAATCCAGATTTACGACAGCATGCTCTCTGAGGCTGCTGTGCTGGGCCTTGAATACGGTTATTCACTGGAAACGCCGCACGGTCTGACAATCTGGGAAGCCCAGTTTGGTGACTTTGCCAACGGCGCCCAGGTCATCATCGACCAGTTCATCGGTACGAGCGGCACCAAGTGGGACCGCTCCAGCGGTCTGGTGATGTTTCTACCGCATGGCTACGAAGGCCAGGGACCAGAGCATTCAAACGCCCGCATTGAACGTTTCATGAATCTCTGTGCCGACAACAATATGCACGTCGCCTATCCAAGTACCCCGGCACAACTTTTTCACCTCCTGCGCCGGCAGTGCAAACTCCCCTACCGTCGGCCATTAATCGTCTTCACCCCGAAAAGTCTCCTGCGCTTTCCAGCCTGCAGCAGCACTCTTGAAGAGTTGAGCGAAGGTTCTTTTCAGGCGATTCTGCCTTGTAGCACACCGCCGGAACAAGTTAAGACACTGCTTCTCTGTAGCGGTAAAATTTACTACGAGCTCCAGGCCGCAGTTGACGCTGAGAACAGGAAGGACATCGGCCTGTTGCGCATAGAGAAACTTTATCCTCTCCATCAGGAGGTATTACAGGAAGCAGTAAATCGATATAGCGACGCTCAACGCATTGTCTGGGTTCAGGAAGAGCCGAAGAATATGGGACCCTGGCCCCACCTGCAATACCGACTGGGCCGGGCCATAGGCAGAAATCCTGAATATTGCGGACGTCGGGCTGCAGCAGCGCCCGCGGTCGGATCACACCGTCGCCACAAGGAAGAACAACAACAGATCATTGACGCAGCCCTTGGCAACTCAACTGATTCTTAACCATAAGGAAAGATAAATGGAGATCAAAATCCCTGAAATTGGCGAATCGATTCTCGAAGCACTGGTCGCCAACTGGTTTAAGGAGGACGGCGACGCCGTTGCCAAAGATGACATCATCTGCGAACTGGAAACTGACAAGGTCAACGTTGAACTGACCGCGGAAGCTTCCGGCATCCTGAGCATTGTTATTCCACAAGGCCAGACCGTGCCGATCGGCACGGTCATTGCGACCCTCGCAGAAGGAGACGTTGAGGTGGCCGCACCTCTCCCTGCGGCTGAAGAAAAAACTGAGCCGGTTGCACCTACTGCAACGGACACGGCCGCACAGGAGCAGGAGTCGCAAACCCCTGCGAACCCCGCGGCCCGCCAACAAGCCGAAGAACGTGGCATTGACCTGCAAAAGGTCGCCGGCAGTGGTCGCGATGGCAGGGTCATTTTGGATGATGTCCTCGCCCACAACAAACCCTCTGCTTCGCAAGCTGAACCCAAAGAGCCGGAGAACTCCAGGGTAACGGCAAAAACAGATGGCGACGACCGGCCGATTACCCGTCAGGCCATGACCCCGATTCGACAACGCATTGCGGCACGCCTGCTTCAGGCCCGCCAAGAAACCGCCATGCTGACGACATTTAATGAAGCGGATATGTCGTGGGTCAAAAAGATTCGCAAACGACATCAGGAGCAATTCACAAAAAAACATGGCATCAAGCTGGGCATGATGTCCTTTTTCGTCAAAGCCTGCATCGAAGCCCTCAAGGAATTTCCAGCGGTCAATGCGAGCATCGACGGCAGCGATATTGTCTATCACCACTATTACGATATCGGCATCGCAGTCGGCACCGACCGCGGTCTGGTCGTGCCGGTTCTGCGTGACGCAGACCAGCTGACCTTTGCCGAAATCGAGCAACAGATTGCCGATCTCGCCACCAAGGCCAACGCCCGCAAACTGACTCTGGCCGACCTTGAAGGTGGGACCTTTACCATCACCAACGGTGGCGTCTATGGGTCGCTGCTGAGCACACCGATCATCAACCCGCCCCAGTGCGGCGTACTCGGCATGCACTCGATACAGGATCGACCAGTCGTCGTAAACGGTGAAATTGTCATCAAACCGATCATGAATCTGGCTCTGAGCTACGATCATCGTCTTATCGATGGTCGTGAAGCTGTCAGCTTTCTCAAGTTGATCAAGGAGTATATTGAGGATCCTTCTGAGTTGTTTCTAGAACTCTGATGAGTTCTTTCGCCACTATTTTCCGGAGTTTTAAATGAGTGAAACCTATGACCTGATTATCATCGGCGGCGGCCCTGGCGGCTACGTGGCCGCGATTCGTGCCGCTCAACTCGGTTCCAGTGTTGCTGTGATCGAAAAACGCAACGCCCTTGGCGGCACCTGCCTCAACGAAGGCTGCATCCCGAGCAAGGCCTTGCTTGATTCAAGTGAACTCTTTGTCCAGGCCCGCGACAAGTTTGCCGGTCACGGCATCATCGTTGACCCGCCTGGCCTCGATCTTGACAAGATGATGAAACGTAAGGAAGACATCATCACGCGGCTGACACGCGGTATCGCCAGCCTCTTCAAGAAGAACCAGATCACTCTGGTTACAGGCAGCGGCCGTCTCACCAAACCGGGCTCTGAAGGGCCTCTCCAGGTCATCGCCACAACAGCAGAAGGCGAGCAGACACTGCAGGGCAAGCGCGTACTTCTCGCGACTGGCAGTGTCGCCAACGACATCCCCGGCTTACCCCAGGATGGCGAACGCGTCGGCCAGGCGCGCGACGCCCTCGAATACACTGCCGTCCCTGAACACCTGGTGGTTATCGGCGGCGGCTACATCGGCCTTGAGCTTGGCTCGGTCTGGCTCCGCCTAGGGGCCAAAGTTACCGTGGTTGAGATGCTTGAGCAGATGCTGCCGACATCCGACCAGGAGATCACTGCGGCGCTATTGAAGAGTTTGCAAAAGCAAGGGATGACGATCCATTCCGGGACCCGGGTCTCGGGGATGGAATCGACCGACCAGGGCGTCACCCTGACACTTGAAGGAAAAGTGAATCAGTCACTGACCTGCGACAAGGTGCTGGTGGCCGCAGGCCGGAAGCCTTGCACCGAGGGGCTTGGCCTCGATGAAGCAGGGGTCAAACTGGACGAAACCAGACGTATCGCGGTTAACGAAAACTATCAGACCAATATACCGAACATCTATGCCCTCGGTGACCTGATTCACGGTCCCATGCTCGCCCACAAGGCGATGGATGAAGGCGTTGTCCTGGTCGAGAAGTTGGCCGGAGAACATCCTGTTGTCGACTACAACCTGATCCCGGGGGTTGTTTACACGCATCCTGAAGCAGCATCTATCGGCGCAACAGAAGAACAACTCAAAGAGCAGGGAACCCCCTACAAAGTCGGCCGCTTTCCCTTTATGGCCAGTGGCCGGGCCCGGGCAATGGATAACGTCGACGGCTTCGTAAAAGTTCTGGCCAACCCGGAGAGCGGCAAACTCCTCGGTGTCCATATCATCGGGCCTTTCGCTTCCGAACTGATCAGTGAAGCTGTCACCATCATGTCCTTCGATGGTAGCATTGAGGACATCGCACTGACCATGCACGCCCACCCGACGCTCAGCGAAGCCTTCAAGGAAGCGGCCCTCGGTGCCTTTGGCAAGGCGGTACACGCCTGACCCCAACAGAAAATTCATTCAACCAGGGAGCATAAAAAAAGAGGACGCCAAGAAGGCGCCCTCTTTTTTGTTACATACACTTTATAACTATCGAACAGAAAGGAGCTTTGCCAAAACAGGGCCGCATCACACTTGGCACGGTCATTGAAATACTCATCCTTATAGCAAGCGGGGACTTTGCGACTCAAGGAGAGCTAAGATGCTGAAATTGTTAAAACCTTTATGGCCTGGCAAATGCGACAAGTGCTCGCGGCGCACCCTCGTGAGAGCGCGCTACGGCTACGAGGAACAAAAATCGCTACAAGTGTGTGCCACCTGTGTGCCAGTCGATGGCAATGACATGACTCACGAAAGCAGCAAGCTGGTGATGGCTGGCTACTGAAGCCAATAACACCCGGAGACAGGCTGAGCACTATCAGTCAGAGCCACTTCTGCTGAAAGACCCGTCTGTGGTGAGAGCCCATGTTTGAAGTCCTTATATTACTGACGCTGCTGGGAGTCATTTTCTGGTTCATCCTGAGCAAGGAAAGAACATCCTCGGCGCGTAGAGCAACCTTCATCGACCTGACTGCAGAGTTAAGGCCACCGATCAAGAAGAAAGGCAGAAAAAACCTTTCTTGAAAGCTACTCGATCAGAAGGCATTCAGTCTTCGCAGAAACGCCTTGAGTAAACCGTAGTTACGCCGATTGAATTTGAAAACCAGACGCGGCAGATCGACAAGATCGGGTTGATCCTTCTCTTCCGGTAAGGCACTGGTCAATTCCAGATGACTGCCGGCCTCCAGAATTTCACTGAACTCCCCTTCCAGGGTTGTCAGGTTCTCCGCGCTCAAGGTCTTGTTGAGACGAATGACAAAGGTTGAACCGACCCAACGACTCGAGTGATAGATCCTGTAGAAGTCGTGAATGACCTGTGCGGCCTCAAAAGGGTCCCGGGTGATGGTAAAGAGACTGAAATCCTCACCGGAGATCAGACCCCGCTTGAGCATGACCTCCTTGATAAAATCAAACCAGGGCTCCCAGTAACTGCCATCATCATCGTCAACCAGAACCAAGGGTATCGGCGGATTCTTGCCGGTCTGAATCAGGGTCAGGGTTTCCATCGCCTCATCCATGGTCCCGAAACCACCAGGGAACAGCACCACCGCATCCGCTTCCTTCAAAAAGGCCACCTTACGGTTGAAAAAATACTGGTAGGTGATCGAGTGACCGCTGTTCTCCATGACCGGGTTGGTTCCCTGCTCAAAAGGCAGCCTGATATTCACGGCAAAAGAATTCTCCGCACCAGCGCCCTCATTCCCCGCCTGCATGATGCCGGGGCCACCACCCGTAATCACCATGTAACCGAGCCGCACCAACTGCCGCGAGAAGGTCACACATTTCTGGTAGATTGCTTCATCAGGAGCGGTTCTAGCCGAGCCGAAGATAGTCACTTTCTTGCGATCCCGGTACGGGCCGAACATCTTGCTGGTGTAGCGCATCTCCTTCATGGTGGTCCGTAACATCTTCAAATCAGCGAGATAGTCATTCTCCTGGCCGGTCTTCAAGGCGCTGATCAGCATCTCCCGGATAATCTCCGGATGGTTGACTTCGGCCATAGAGAGAATTTCATTGAGCAGATCGTCAAGGGGGCCGTTGGTTTTCTTAAAACTGATATCCATAGCAGAATCCTTCATAGAATTTGACGCTGAAGAGTGAACAACTATTCTATCATGTCTTTTCCGGTTGATTGTAACAATGCGCCATCGCCAAAGCGCTGCAGGGCAATCCAGAGGCCACGCAGGCTGGCAGCCGGATAGCGCGCGGCGATCCGCAGGTACTCGTTGCGTAAACGTCGGTCCAGACTCCTCAGTCTCTCGCAATCATCGTCACCCAGCTGATTTTCAAGGGTTTCACAGAAGAAGGTGATGCAATTGTAGGGACGGCGATCGACAGTCAGCAGACAGCCTCTCTCACCGAGATAGGGACAGGTTCGGCTGAAATCAGGGGAAGGAGGGGTTTCGTCTGCGAGCAGATAAGCCAGCAGGTTGGTCAATGTCACATGGTGTCGACCACAACCGCAGCAGGCTCCGTCGCAGCCGGCACAGGCATCAAGCCCATCAGCTTTGTGAAAGAGCTCATCCAGTTCGACCTGGGTCGCTGCAATGGCAGATAGCCTCTCTCTGAGCCACGCTTTCTCGTCGGCACCCAAAGCGTTGAGCTCAAGCGTTATTCTCTTTAGCAGAGCAGGCCAGTCCAGGTTGAGCTTGTCAGGAGTATCGCGCATAGGCAAAAAAGAAACGGCACCAGACGATCAGCGCAGGTGCCATTATCATTCAGAATCATAAAAAGGTGGTCGGAGAGAACCGTAAGCCGGGTTTTGTCCTCTGTAGCGGTTACCCCCTGCAGAGTGACGATCATTCCTCTAGGACCGCCGTTGCCGACGGCCTCAAGCAGCCTGACCCGGGAGCTTCGGACGGGCCGTCCTCAAGCACTCCCCTATTTGGCCTTGCTCCGGATGGGGTTTACCTAGCTGCCGACGTCACCGCCGACACTGGTGAGCTCTTACCTCACCCTTTCACCCTTACCTGCCATCGCAAAAACGATGACGGGCGGTCTTCTCTCTGTGGCACTATCCCTAAGGTCGCCCCCGGTCCCCGTTAAGGACCATCCTGCCCTGTGGAGCCCGGACTTTCCTCCCGCCCACAGACATGGGCCGGCGATCGTCTGGTTGTCTCCAACCACTTTAAAAAAATCAGCGCATCAATCCGGGGCAGTGACAAACAACAAACGGCTGCAATGCGGGCAGGGCTGAATTTCCTGGACAACGAAAAGACTGTTGTACATCTGCGGCGGCAGGTGCATGTGGCACCCGGTGCAGGCTCCGTCACGAGCTTCTACCACGGCCACGCCGGCACGACGACTCATCAGGAGTTTGTAGCGCTTGCGCAGGGACTTGGGCAACTCTTCCAGAAGAGCCTCACGCTGGCTGGTCATCTTGGCAAACTTGTTATTCACCGAGACCATGGCCGCATCAATTTCAGCGCAGCGAGCATTCGCCTGCTCGGTACTCGCTGCCAACTCGCCATCTTTCTCGTCCTTATCCGCAGAAAGGGACGAAAGGATTTCGTTCTTGGCGTCGATACTGGCCTGCAGTTCCTTGGCTAGCTTCTTGGCCGTGTCGACCTCCTTGAGAACCGCGACGTATTCCTTCTGCGTCTTGATCTGGGGGAGTCGACCCTCGGAACGTTCTATGTTTTCTTGTTCCAGGATCATGGCTTTTTCAAGTTCGCGTTTTTCAGCTTCAAGGACACCGATTTCACCAGCAAGACTGTCAACCATTCCCTGCAGACGATCAAGTTCTACCTTAAGAGTCTGCTGCTCACTTAGCGCGGCCTTTTGCTCGTCCTCAACAACCTTCTTCTCTGTGTCCAACTCCTGCAAATCTCGCAGTAACTGTAACTGCTTCTGCACGATAAACGCCTCCCTATAAAAATCTCTTTTGTATCGACCGTTGATCGATCGAGCTTGTTTGGCTGAATCCGTGTTAGCCAGCGGCATGCAACAGACCACCTTTTCCCACGAATACGGGGTTAGTAAAACCGGAAAGGATCCTCTTCTCCGGTGTAAGCCTCAAAAGCAACCCCCCAATTCAGTTGCCTGGCCGCCGCCTGCAGCGACTGTGTTACCTGTTCAATCATCAGCTGTTCTGTAGCAAAATGCCCGGCATCGATCAATGCTATGCCAAGCTCTTCAGCTTGACGGGCTTCATGATATTTGACATCACCCGTGACCAGAACATCAGCGCCCTGTCTATGAGCAGTTTGCAGCAGGAACGCGCCGCTACCACCACAGAGCGCGACCTTGCGGACCGGCATCTGGTCTGCACCGATCAAGCGCAGGTGATCACAACCGAGAGATTCCTTAACCCTGGCAGCGAACTCGCCCAAGCTCACCGACTGTGCCAACCTGCCGATCCGACCCAAACCTGCACCAGGGACCTGATTTTGCAGAGGCAACAAATCGTAAGCAACTTCTTCGTAGGGATGGGCTTTTTGCATTTTTTCCAAAACACGTAGCAGCTTACGTTTGGGAATAATCGTTTCGAGGCGAACTTCCTCGGCTTTTTCTCTTTGCCCAACCGTACCGATATAAGGCTGTGTTCCAGCCCCGGGACGAAACGTCCCTTCACCGCTGCTACGGAAAGAGCACTGATCGTAAGCACCTATCTGTCCGCCACCCGCTGAAAAGAGAGCATCGGCAATGGCGTCTTCGTGGCCAACAGGGACGAAGACAACCAATTTCAGGTAATCGCCGGCAACCGCTTGCAAAGGAATAGCCTGTTCGACCCCCATTTTCTGAGCCAACCAGCTATTCAGACCATCGACGGCGCAGTCCAGGTTGGTATGGGCACTGATAATGGCGACGTCATCACGGACCGCGGCCCAAAGGGCTTTTCCAACAGCATCATCAGGGGTTAGACGCTTGACCGGTTTAAAGAGCAGAGGGTGATGAGTGACAAGAGCCTGAGCGCCTGCATCGCGAGCAGCTTCAACCGCTTCAAGACCAGGATCCAGGGCGACCATGACCCGGTCCAGAGCCCTGCCCGGGTCGCCGACCTGCAGACCGACATTGTCCCAATCTTCAGCCAGCTCAGGAGCATAAAGCTTATGAATAAGCCCGACCAGATCCTGTATGCGCTGTCCCTGCTTAACCATTTATTCCTATCCGTTTGATCTATGGCCTCACGTAAAAAGAGTGCAGCCTGGTTTTTGGCTGCACTCTTTTTAACTCTGAAGATCTATGTTGAACCAATACATCTCAATCATGGTTTTCTGGCGGGTGGTGGGCCCACCAGGGTTCGAACCTGGGACCGACCGGTTATGAGCCGGTGGCTCTTCCAACTGAGCTATGGGCCCGCAAGAGTTTAAGTCAAAAGCATATGTTGCGTAATCTGATCTGATAAACACCTTCCAGTGCCCGGGTTCTTTTCTAAACAACACGTCTCAGCAACCCCGCTCGCCTCTGGCAAACGACTAGTTGTTGCTGTTTGTCTCCATAAAGCTCTTCAAACGTTTTGCCCGGCTCGGATGACGCAACTTGCGCAGAGCCTTGGCTTCGATCTGGCGAATACGCTCGCGGGTAACGGCAAAATCCTGTCCAACCTCTTCGAGAGTATGGTCAGATTTTTCGCCAATACCAAAACGCATACGTAAAACCCGCTCTTCACGGGGGGTCAGAGTGGCCAACACCTTGGCCGTCTGATCCGAGAGGTTGCCCTTGATGACTGCCTCAAGAGGCGAGACAACACCTTTGTCTTCGATAAAATCACCCAGAGAGGAATCTTCCTCCTCACCGATTGGCGTTTCGAGGCTGATCGGTTCCTTGGCAATCTTCAGCACCCGGCGAACCTTTTCCAGTGGCAGCTCCATGCGCTCAGCGATCTCTTCGGGAACCGGCTCGCGGCCAATTTCCTGAACCAGCTGGCGGCTGGTGCGGATCAGCTTGTTGATCGTTTCGATCATATGGACAGGGATACGGATGGTGCGAGCCTGGTCAGCAATAGCGCGGGTAATCGCCTGGCGAATCCACCAGGTGGCATAAGTCGAGAACTTGTAACCACGTTGATACTCGAACTTATCGACGGCCTTCATGAGGCCAATGTTGCCTTCCTGGATCAGGTCGAGGAACTGCAAGCCACGATTGGTATATTTCTTGGCAATAGAAACGACCAGGCGAAGGTTGGCTTCGACCAGTTCGGTCTTGGCCTGCTTGGCTCGCCACTCGCCTTTATTAACTTCCTTGAGAGACTCAAGCAGCTCCTCAGGAGCAAACCCGGACTCTTCTTCGACCTTGGCAAACTTGCGCTCCGTACCCTTGAGGCGTTTTTCAACGACCAGGAGGGTATCCATTGGTCGGTTGAGTTCCTCGGCTACGGCGCGGGCATCGTTTTCACTCTTACGCATCTTGCGCAGAAGCCTGACGCCTTCTGCGTAAGGACGCCCGAGAGCTTCCTCGCAGGCCTTGACCTCTTGCTTGGCTTTTTTTACCTGCTTGGCAAGTTCTTTGAGCCGGTCGACGATTTTTGCAATCTGGTAATCCTTGAGGCGGACCTGGTTCATCAGATCGCCCATTTCCACTTTCAGGAATTCCATCTCTTTATCGAGAGGCTTACGAGCCGTTTTGGTTGCCCCAGCAGCCTCATCACGCAGCTCCATGAAGCGATCATAGCGCACCTTGATCTCGGCGATCAGGGCAACCACGCGTTCACGATGGCGCTCTTCCGCCTCGGCGCCCTCTTCTTCGTCATAGTCCTTGGTGATTTCAGCGATGCTGATCTGGCCTTTATGGTGGCGCTCACCCAGGTTAACAACTTCCATAAACGCGATCGGTGTTTTGACGATGACACGTGCGACCAGTGCCTCACCCTCTTCGATGCGCTTGGCAATCTCAACCTCACCCTCGCGGGTAAGGAGCGAGACCTGGCCCATTTCACGCAGATACATACGGACGGGGTCGCTGGTGCGGCCCATCACGTCTGCGTCAAATTCCGGTTCGTCGTCGCTATCATCGCTATCGGAAGAGTCACTTTGCTTTGCCTTGGTTGCCGTCGCCTTTTGTTCCGACTCAACCACTTCGATATCCATTTCTCCGAACATGGTCATGACATCTTCAATCTGTTCAGAAGAAACCATGTCGGCTGGCAGAATATCATTGACCTCCTCGTAAGTGAGGAAACCCTTTTCCTTACCGAGATCAATCAGCTGTTGAACTTCTTCAATACTGGTTTTCTTGGCCATCAAAACTCCCCCGCAGGATGCTCATTCGAAGCTGGCACCGGCATTTTTTGGACAAGCTTTGGATTATATGGACAATCTTGTATTTATCAAAGCTTTTTTTTAAGTTTCTGGTTGATTTCCACACGCTCACGCAAATACTTTGTCAATCCTGCTTCATCATTGTTGTTGCGCGCCTCGTCTTCGAGGCTGGAAATCTCTTTCAGCCGCCTTTTCAAAGCGTAGTTGCTGGCAGCCCGGCGACAGTCGGTAAAAATCTTGTCCGCGTTATCTGCCCAATCACCAGCTTCTTGAAAAGTCAGGCTGGTCAACAAGGATTGCTGGTCTGCATCAAGAGCCGCATCAATCAAATCGTCGGGCAGGTTGCCCTGCTCATCTTCCCGACTCAGCAGATAATCGGCAAGTTCCCGATAAAGATCGTCAATGAAGAGGTCAGATGTCCCTTCCTGGCGGACCAGGCGGCGCTGTTGATCATCCATCAACATCAAGCGTAGCAGGTATTTCTGGGTCTGCCCTGTCTCGGCAGCAGGTTTTCGCACCGGGTTCGATTGGGCTGGAGTTCGACCTTGCTTCAATGCTGGCACGCCACCACGAACCTTCGACTTGAGCAGCTCAACATCGAGGCCGGTTAGCTCTGCCAGACGCTTCACATAGAGGCTGCGTTCAAGGTCTCCCGGCAGACGCTTGATGCGTTCCAGAACCTGTTCTGCTGCCCGCGCACGACCTTCAACACTCTCATCATTGACGCGCAGCTGATCTTCGATGAAGACCTCCAGAACCGGACGCGCGGCATCCAGGCAAAGGCGAAAGCCTTCCTCGCCTTTCTCCTTGAGCAATGAATCAGGGTCCTCGCCGACAGGCATGGTGACCACGCTGACCGACAATCCCGCCGGCACAAGGGCATCCATGGCGCGAAAAGTTGCCTGCCGACCGGCCGCATCTGCATCGAAGATCAGCAGGATCTTGTCAGCATACCGTTTCAGCAGCCGGGCATGATCAGCGGTCAGGGCTGTGCCACAGGTCGCCACCGCGCCGGGAAAACCAGCTCGATGCAGCGCGAGGACATCGAAGTAGCCTTCGACCACCAACGCCTCGCCACTGTGTCGCATGGCATCCCGCGCCTGATAGAGGCCATAAAGAGTCTGTCCCTTGTGATAAACAGCTGTTTCAGGGGAATTGATATACTTGGGCAGGCTGTCATC
This sequence comes from Deltaproteobacteria bacterium IMCC39524, assembly GCA_029667085.1. Lineage (NCBI taxonomy): Bacteria > Deltaproteobacteria > Deltaproteobacteria bacterium IMCC39524. Next base: position 377,488 of record JARUHJ010000003.1, on the reverse strand, counting down.
CAGAACGCGACCGCCGAAGGCAACCATCCTCCCCTGCAGATCATGAATCGGGAAGAGCAGACGATTGCGGAACAGATCATAATCTCCGCGCTCCTGCTTGCCGGGCCGCACCAGGCCAGCCTTTTGAGAGTCCTCACTGGAGAAGCTTTTTCCGGCCAGATGCTTTGCCAGCGATTCCCAACCGCCCGGTGCAAAACCCAACTGAAAAGTCCGTACGATTTCACTTTCGTAGCCGCGCTGGCGCAGATAGCGCCGACCGGGGGCGCCCTCTTCATCAGTCAGAAGCAGCTGCTGATAGAATTCGCCGGCAACCTCGTTGATGCGCAAGATCCGTTCGCGCTCATCGCGGCGCCGCACCTCTTCGGGAGAAACGGCTTCTTCCTCGACTTCGACACCGACCTTTTCACCGAGCCTGCGCACGGCATCGGGGAAACTCAGCCCCTCCATGCGCATCAAGAAAGAGAAGACGTTGCCACCGACTCCGCAACCGAAACAGTGAAAGATCTGCCGGGCCGAATTGACATTGAACGAGGGACTCTTTTCCTGGTGGAAAGGACAGAGACCCTGGTGATTAACACCAGAACGCTTGAGAGGCAGATAGCTCGAAACGACCTCAACAATATCGGTCCGTTCGCGAATCTCATCAATTTTTTCGTCTGCAATACGTCCCATCAGTGTCGCAACTCCACTATTGTTACGTTATCTCCGCCCTGCTCAGCAGCAGCGGCCTGAAAAATCGCCACCTCTTTACGTCCGGCCAAAAACTCCCGGACAGCCCTGCGCAGTATCCCCTGGCCGGAGCCATGCACAATCTCCAGATTCAGCTCGCCGTGCAGCAAGGCGTCATCAAGAAAACGATCAAGCATGAGGCTGGCATCCTCGACCCGCTTGCCAACCAGAACCAGGCGCGGCAGGAAAGCCTTACGCTCGACGCGGTCGCGAATCTTCGGTGTGACCTTCTGTTGTGACACGTAGCGTCTCGGCTGAAACTGGCGTAATGCTGACAGCGGCTGACGCAACTTTTTACCACCAGCGAGCAACTCCACCCGGGAGCCATCAACAGCGACAACTTCAGCTTCAACCCCGAGGGCGGGCACATAGAGCTTCTCACCGGAGACAACGTCTTCGGGGACCTGCTCAGGCCCCACCGGGAGAGGTTGCGGTAAAGTTTCATGCAGGGCCCTGACTGCACTCGTCAATTCTGCGCGCTGTTTCGGCTGAGCACTGTCCTTCGGAGCCTGGCGGAAAAGCTCCTGCAGGCGCTCTTCAGCAGAGGCCAGCAAGCGAACACCCTGTTGGCGTGCATCATCGAGAATTAGCGTGCGCCTGGACTCAATATCACCCAGCTCTCGGCGTGCTTTTTGAGCATCCTCTTCAGCATGAATCTTCAGCCGTTGGGCAACTAACAGCTCCTCGTCCAGAGTTGCTCGCAAAGTCTGCAGCCGTTCAATAATGGCCACACCTTCCCGTTCCCCTTGTCCCAGGTACTCTTCTGCTGCGCTTAAGAGCTTCCCCGGCAACCCGATCCTCCGGGCAATGGTAAAAGCATGGCTGGCCCCGGGAATGCCGTAGTGGAGGCGATAGGTTGGCTGCAGGGTTTCGGCATCAAACTCCACGGCGGCGTTTTCCACCCCGGCTTCGAGCTGAGCGTAGCCCTTGATGATATGCAAATGAGTCGTCGCCATCACCCGCGCATCGAGATCGCGCAAGCAGTCAACCGCCGCCAGAGCCAGAGCCGAGCCTTCACCGGGATCGGTGCCGGTACCCAACTCGTCCATCAGAACCAGGCTCCGGCTATCCGCTTCCTGCAGGATGTGACGCAACCGCAGCAGATGTCCGGAAAAGGTTGAAAGACTCTCTTCGACACTCTGCTCATCACCGATATCCGCCATCACCGGGGCGAAGGGGAAAATTCGGCTGCCTGGCGCACAGGGGATCGGCAAACCGGCACGCACCATCAAGACAAGCAACCCGGCCGTCTTGAGCGTCACCGTTTTGCCGCCGGTGTTCGGCCCGCTGATAATCAGGGAGTGACACTCCTGTGGCAAGCGCAGATCAACGGGCACCACGCTCGGGGCCTCAAGATTATTTATCTTCGCCGCAACCAGCAAGGGGTGACGGGCATCGTGCAGCAAGAGAGAAGGTTCTTCTTCCAGCACCGGAACAATCGCCTCGAGCTCGACGCTCAGACGTGCAATAGCCTGGCGCAGGTCAAGGCGAGCCAGAATAGCCTGGTTCTCTGCCAGAGGCTTTCGAACCTCACGCACACTGGCAGTCAGTCTGGCCAGGATGCGTTCTTCCTCACGACTGATCTTGTGCAACAGGGTCTGAACCCGGTTGTTGTTTTCTAAAGTCGCTGCAGGCTCAACATAGAGGGTCTGACCACTGGCAGAGATGTCGTGCACAAAGCCCTTCAGGCGACCGCTGTGATCCGCCCGCACCGGGACAACATAACGGCCGTTGCGATCAGTAATCAACGATTCCTGAAAAACACCCTGCAATCCGTCGTCCTGCAGCAACCGATCCAGTTGACGCTTGACGCGATTACGCTCCCCCTTGAGGCCATCTCGCAAATCGGCCAATTCGAAAGAAGCCGAATCAAGAATTTCAGCCCGCGGACCGATGCTGCGTCGGATCTCGGCAGCAAGGTCAGGGAACGGGGTCAAGCGTCTCGCAAAGCCTTGAAGAGAGGGGCAGACTTCACTTTTTAGAAGTTTTTGTCGACACGCCTGGGCGGCCTCGAGGGCCGCCTGCACATCACGCAAGACCTCGGCCTCCAGGCGCAGACCTTCTGTCTTCAGGCGCGCCAGGTGGGGCAGGAGGTCATCTCCGGAGCCAAGAGCTAAAGGCCCATCTTCCTGAAGTAGCTGAGCGGCCTCCTTTGCTTCACACAGAGCCTCTTCGATCCTGGGACGCTCATGAAGAGGGTAAAGGTCCTCTGCCAGGGTTCGACCGTAGGTTGTCTGGGTCTTAGCCACCACCAGCTTGACGACCTTGGCAAACTCAAGTTGCACCAGGCTGTCTGCCATGGTTTTTTCTTTGGAAGCTACTTTCTCCGCTGTCATTTCAATACGCGCTGGCTCCCCTCCAGTGCAGCATTACCCAGCTCTACAAAAGGTGGCGCCAGGGAAGCTTCTTTCATTGACTGATCCAGGCCCCAGGGCATGGGACGTAACGAGAGGGCAAAGAGCACCACGGCCAGCAACAAGACCCCTTGGCACAAACCGAAGACGCCACCGAGCAATCGGTTGAAACCGCCAAGAAAGAGCAACTTGATAAACCGTGAGAGCAGGAAACCAAGGACGACGAAAAACACCATGGTCACCAAAAACAGAACGGTAAAGGTAATGGCAACAGCAATTTGAGCAGGCAGGTCGACCGACTTCAGCAGAGCATCGGCCAAAGGCCCATGATAGCGAAAAGCCAGAAAGGCACCGACAAAAAGGCCTGCCAAAGAACAAACTTCCTTGAGCAGGCCGCGCAGCAACCCCTTCAGCAAAAAGCCGCAGAGGATGACAAGGATGGCAATATCAATGCCGTTCATATAAGAAACAGCTCCTTTGGCTTACCCCGCCAGAAGTTTGCGAACCAGGTTGCTGACCAGTTTACCATCGGCTCGACCGGTGGTTTGTGGGGTAACCAGTTTCATAACCGCACCCATATCCTTCATGGAACCAGCACCACTTTCGGCGACCGCCTTGGCCACCAACGCCTCAATCTCGGCCTCGCTCAACTGAGCCGGCAGAAACTCCTGCAGGATCACGACTTCCAACTCTTCCTTTTCAGCCAGCTCCGGGCGCGTTTCGCGGTAGGCTTCCGCTGCCTCCCGCCTCTGCTTGACCAGGGTCGAAAGAACCTTGATCGCAGCGGCCTCATCAAGCTCCTGACGCGTGTCTATCTCAACGTTCTTCAAAGCGGTACGGGCCATACGAATCGTGGTCAGACGCAAGCTGTCTTTCGCCTTCATCGCCACCTTCATCGCATCAAGCAATTGATCCTGGATACTCATTCCTTGCTATCTCCTTAAAGCTTTTAAGTATAGGGCCTGGCAAAAGCCTTACCACAGAGACACAGAGGGCTCAGAGAATTTGATGAGAAGAGCCCCTTAATTGCCAAAAGTGTCAGCTTTTACGACTGGCTTTTTCTTTCAGACCGGACAGGCCGAAACGGCGCTCCAGCTCTGCATAAATTTTTTCAGGGGGCAAATCGTAATAACTCAGCAGCACCAGGGTATGGAACCATAAGTCGGCCACTTCACTGACCACTTCGTCGACCTCGCCACCCTTACCGGCCACAGCAACTTCCGTAGCCTCCTCACCGATCTTGCCGAGAATCTTATCAAGGCCTTTAGCGTAAAGTGATGCCACGTAGGATTTTTCAGACGGATTCTGCTTACGATCCTGGACCACCTGGTAGACGGCAGCCAAAATATCGTTACGTTCTTTCATAATTTGAACCCTTTTTGTTCACCACGAAGGACACGAAGCCCAGAGAGTAAAGCTTTTAAAAACATTTTTTAAGTTTTCTTCGTGCATTTCGTGCTCTTCGTGGTTCATCAATAATCTTAAAGTCTCACGGGCACATCATTTTTCTTGAGATATTCCTTACATTCCCCAATCGTGTACTCCCGAAAATGGAAAATGCTTGCCGCAAGGGCCGCACTGGCAGCGCCCTCAACCAACCCTTCACGAATATGTTCAAGATTCCCCACGCCACCTGAAGCGATCACCGGGATTTCGACACGATCACTGACCGCGCGGGTCAGGGGGATGTCATAACCATCCTTGGTGCCATCACAATCCATGGACGTGAGAAGAATTTCTCCGGCGCCATAGTCAGCCATCCGTTCCGCCCATTCCAGGGCGTCAATTCCGGTCGGGTTACGGCCACCATGAGTGTAGACTTCCCACGCCAGCGGGTCACTGTCCGGCACTCGACGGGCATCGATCGCCACAACGATGCACTGCGAGCCAAAACGCTCAGCTGCTTCGCGAACAAACTCCGGGCGATGCACGGCAGCCGTGTTAATCGAAACCTTATCGGCTCCGGCGTTAAGCAGGTTGCGAATGTCTGAGACTTCGCGCACCCCGCCGCCTACGGTCAGCGGCATGAACACCCTCTCAGCGGTCTCGCGAACCACATCGAGGATGATATTGCGCTTGTCGCTCGAGGCGGTGATGTCGAGGAAGGTCAGCTCGTCGGCGCCCTGCTCACAGTAAGCCTCAGCGGCTTCAACCGGGTCTCCGGCGTCGCGCAGGCCGACAAAGTTGACCCCTTTGACAACCCGGCCGTCCTTAACGTCGAGGCAGGGAATAATTCGTTTTGCTAGCATTGGTTACCAATCATTTCAAAATCGTTTACCACGAAGAACACTGAGAAAAACCTTAACAATAGTGGAGCTCGTCTTTGTTTCACTTCGTGGCCTTCAATTTCTTCGTGTTTCAATTGTTTTTGGTTAAGGCCACAGCTTCACGCAAATCAATGGCACCAGAATAAATCGCCTTGCCGGTGATCACTCCGGTCACCCCGGAGGACTCAATCGCTATCAAACGGCGGATATCATCAAGAGTCGAGAGGCCACCTGAAGCGATCACCTGGATATTGATTGACTCGGCCAGTGCCCTGGTCGCCTCGATATTCGGCCCCTGCATCATGCCGTCGCGGGCAATATCGGTATAGATAATCGCCTCGACACCAAAGCCTTCCATCTCCTTGGCCATCTCGGTTGCTTTTTTCTCAGTGACATCTGCCCAGCCGCGTATCGCCACCAGGCCGTCCTTGGCGTCGATGCCGACCACGATCCGGCCCGGAAAATTCTTGCAGGCTTCTTCGACCAGCGACGGCTTCTCCTTGGCGATTGTTCCGAGAATCACCCGGTCGATACCCAACTCCAGATAGGCTTCAATGGTCTGCATATCACGGATACCACCCCCCAGTTCCGAAGGGATGTCGATAGCATCGACGATCGCCTTGATCGCCTCTTTATTCTTCGGCACCCCGGCGAAAGCACCATCCAGATCAACGATGTGCAGCAGTTCGCCACCCTGGTCCTGCCAGATGCGCGCCTGCTCGCCGGGGTTGTCGTTGTAAACAGTATCCTTATCCATCAAGCCCTGCTCCAGACGGACACAGCGGCCTTCCTTGAGATCAATTGCCGGGAGAATGATCATTTACAGCTCTCCAAAATTCTTAAATATGTTCAGGCCGATGTCCTGGCTCTTCTCGGGATGAAATTGGGTGGCCATAAGGTTGTCACGCCAGATTGCAGCACAAAACTCGATCTCACCGTAGCGACAGCTCGCCGCCACATCATCCTGATTATCGGCAGAGCAATAATAGGAATGCACGAAATAGACGTAGCTGCCTTCGGCAGTGCCCTTAAAAATCGGGGCGTCTTGCTTGATCTGAATAGTGTTCCAGCCCATATGGGGCACCTTGAGGCGCTCGCCAGCCTCTTCCATTCCTGCCGGGAAGCGAACCACTTTGCCGGGGACCAGCCCCAAACCCTGATGACGACCAAACTCTTCACTCTCATCAAAGAGCATCTGCATACCAACACAGATACCGAGCAACGGCTTGCCAGCCGCTACATGCTGCAGCAACGGCTCGACGAAACCGCCGGCACGCAGATTGTTGATGCAATCGCGGAAAGCGCCGACACCGGGCAGAACGATTTTGTCCGTATGCTCAAGGTCTGCGGGGTTGCTGCTGACCCTGGCTGCATAGCCAAGCTTTTCAAAAGCTTTTTCGACGCTGCGCAGGTTCCCCATTTCATAATCGATGATCGTGATCATTCTTTGTTCCTAATCGTACTTGCCCATCTCTACTCAAGAGAGCCCTTTGAAGAAAGGACTCCTTCAATACGGGAGTCAAACTGGGTTGCATCATCAAGAGCTCGTGCAAAGGCCTTAAAAACCGCTTCGACAATATGATGCAGGTTGTCGCCATAAGCCAGGTTCACGTGCACATTGGCACCGGAGTGGTTACAGAAGGCGGTAAAAAACTCTTCGACCAGCTCCAGTTCGAAGTTACCAACCTGCGCTTTCGGCAGGGGCACATTGAAGACCAGGAATGGACGCCCCGAGAAATCGAGGATAACCGCTGCCAGCGCTTCATGCATCGGCATGGTCCCTCGGCCGTAACGACGGATCCCGGTCTTGTCACCAAGCGCTTTTTTGAAAGCTTCACCGAGACAGATCCCGACATCCTCAACCGTATGGTGGGCATCTATCTCCAGGTCGCCTTTTGCGTCGAGTTGCAGATCGAAAAAACCGTGGCGAGCGATCTGGGTCAGCATATGATCGAAGAAAGGCACTCCGGATTCAACCTGGTGCTCCCCGCGACCATCCAACTCGAGAGTTAATTTAATGCTGGTCTCTTTGGTACTACGATTAATCGTAGCTGTCCTTGCCATGGGTTCCTCCATCAGAAATTGACTGACTTGCTTTTGCCTCTTTTACAACCAACAATAATCTTGGCGTTTTGCACCACGAAGGACACGAAGAACGCGAAGAAAGCCTGCTAAGGTTAATTTTATCTTCGTGGTCTTAGTGCTCTTCGTGGTTAACAGACCAACAAACTCGTACAGTACTTTATGATCAGTTTTTATCAAGCCGAATCGAAACTGATCTGGCATGAGCTTCCAGCCCTTCAAGCTCGGCAATTTTAACAATATCCGCACCCAACCGATTCAGCCCTTCAGCGCTGAAGGAGATCAAGCTCGATTTTTTGACGAAGTCTTCTGTACCAAGCGGCGAGAAGAAACGCGCCGTGCCACCGGTTGGCAGGGTGTGGTTCGGCCCGGCCAGATAGTCACCGGCAGCTTCCGGGGTGTTGTGGCCGAGGAAGACCGCACCGGCATGTCTTATCTTCGGCAGTAGTTCAAAGGACTCATCAACCGCAAGCTCAAGGTGCTCTGGAGCAATTTTATTACTGAAGGCAGCCGCTTCATCCAGATCACGGGCAAGGATAATTGCGCCGAAGTTATCGATCGACTGACGGGCGATGGCTGCACGTGACAGCTCCTGAAGCTGAGATTCCAACTCCGCGGCAACTTGCCGACCAAAAGTTTCGTCGGTCGTAATCAGCAGAGCCGCAGCCAACTCATCATGCTCGGCTTGCGAGAGCAGGTCCGCGGCAATGTGCGCGGGGTTGCCACTGCCGTCGTTGATGACCAGAATTTCACTCGGTCCGGCAATCATGTCGATGTCGACCGTACCGAACACCAGACGTTTGGCCGTGGCCACAAAAATATTGCCGGGCCCGGTAATCTTGTCGACCTTCGGAACCGTCTCCGTGCCGTAGGCAAGAGCCGCCACAGCCTGGGCACCACCCAGCTTGAAAATTCTGTCGACGCCTGCAACATGGGCGGCTGTGAGCACGTAGGGATTAACCACTCCGTCAGGCATCGGTACGACCATGATAATCTCGCCGACTCCGGCCACCTTGGCCGGCACCGCGTTCATCAGCACCGATGAGGGGTAAGCAGCCTTGCCGCCCGGCACGTAAATTCCGACACGGTCAAGTGGAGTCACCATCTGCCCCAAACGGATATCAGGTTCGTCGTCGGAGAGCCAGGTCTCTTCTTTTTGCTTGGCGTGGAAAGCTGCAATCCGATCGGCAGCCAGCTGCAAGGTTGCCAGGGTTTTGCTATCGACGGCGGCAAGAGCCTGCGCTATCTCATCAGCAGAGACTTCGAGAGTTGCAGCCTCCAGCTTGAGACGATCAAAGCGCTCTGTATATTCAAAAAGCGCTGCGTCGCCTCGTTTCCGGACATCGTTAAGGATCTCCTGAACCGTTTCAAGCACTCCGGGCGGTGTGGACTCGCCACGCTCACTGATCTCGCGAAAGTTTTCAGCAAAGCCGGCATCTGAAAAACGCAGAAACCGAATCATGGTTATCTCCTTGGGGCGGTCAGGTCAGCCGGAAATACGTGGGCCATTTTCGATGACTTTTTCCAAGTCTTCGATCAATTTGGAAATCCGGCGATGCTTGGTTTTGAGACTGGCACGATTCACAATCAGGCGGCTGGTGACTTCGGCAATCGTTTCCACCTCTACCAGGCCATTCTCGCGCATGGTCCCGCCGGTCGACACCAGGTCAACAATACGCTCGGTCAGGCCGACCAACGGTGCAAGCTCAATCGATCCGTACAGCTTGATGACCTCGACCTGGACACCTTTTGCGGCGAAATATTTTTCTGTCATATTGGGGTATTTACTAGCCACCCGAATATTCGACCAGCCGGCGGGATCATCATCCTGACACAGTTCTTTGGGCTCTGCCACCACCAGGCGACAGTAACCAAATTGAAGGTCGAGCGGCTCGTAGAGATCTTTATCCTGCTCCAGCAGAGTGTCTTTCCCGACCACACCAATATCAGCGCAGCCCTGCTCGACATAGGTCGGAACATCCTGGGAGCGCACAGCCATGAAACGCAATTTATCGTCACGATTTTCAAAAACCAGCTTGCGACCAGGATCATCCATTTCCGGACAGGTGATGCCAATTTTGGCAAACAGCTCCATGGAGTCCTGCATGATACGCCCTTTAGGCAGGGCGAAGGTCAAATAGTCATTCATATTTTAATCCAGTTGGTGACGGGCTGTAATCAACAGAAGGTTCGACAACTACTCAGTGTACCTAGTGAGTGCCATCAAAGTCACTTTAATTTTATCCCGGGACGCGTTCAATATCCGCACCCAGACTGCGGAACTTCTCTTCCAGGTTTTCATAACCGCGATCCAGGTGATAGATGCGGCTGATCTCGGTGGTATTGTCCGCAGCCAACCCGGCGAGCACCAGACTGGCGCTGGCACGCAGGTCGGTCGCCATGACCGGTGCGCCATGTAAAGCCGAGACCCCTTTAACGGCAGCGGTATGACCTTCGATAGAGATGTCTGCACCCATCCGCTGCAGTTCGCTGACGTGCATGAATCGATTCTCGAAAACCGCTTCGGTAATCATGCTGGTGCCGTTACCGAGGGACATCATCGCCATGAATTGAGCTTGCATATCGGTCGGAAAACCCGGATGCGGCTGGGTCTTGATGTTAACTGACTGAATCTCCTGCGGCCCTTCAACCCAGAGGGTTTCCGGCGTCGCTGCCACCGTTGCGCCAGCTTCTTCAAGCTTGCTGAGCAGCGCCTCCATATGTTCGGCACAACCACCTTTAACGCCAACCCGGCCGCCGGTCATGGCAGCCGCCACCAGGAAGGTTCCGGCCTCGATGCGATCGGGCATCACCTGGTAATCCATCGGCGAAAGATCGTCAACGCCCTCGATCGTTATGGTATCGGTGCCGGCGCCCTCGATAGAGGCACCCATACCCTGCAAGGCGTTGGCAAGATCAATAATTTCCGGCTCACGTGCAGCATTCTCAAGAATCGTGGTGCCCCGGGCAAGAGTCGCCGCCATCATCAGATTTTCAGTGCCACCAACGGTCGGCACATCAAAGTGGATGCGGGCTCCTTCCAGGCGGGCAGCGCTGGCCTCGACGTAACCGTTCTCAAGATGAATCTCTGCGCCCATGGCTTCGAGTCCCTTGAGATGCAGGTTAATCGGCCGCGCGCCAATAGCGCAACCGCCGGGCAGGCTGACCCGAGCTTTACCATAACGAGCCAGCAGCGGGCCAAGAACCAGAACCGATGCACGCATGGTACGCACCAGTTCATAAGGAGCTTCCATGCTGTTGATCTGCTCGGTCGCAATTTTCAAGGTGCCGTTACTGCTATCCACCTCGGCGCCAAGCTCTGCCAGTAATCGCTCGGCAGTCGTGATATCACGCAGACGCGGGAGATTCCCCAACCGATGCGGCCCGGGAGAGAGCAATGTGGCAAAAAGGAGCGGCAAGGCAGCGTTCTTGGCTCCGCTCACAGCAACCTCGCCGGACAGTCGTTTGCCACCATGTATGATCAACTTATCCAAAGTTTCTTACCTCTTGTAATCTATTTACCACAGGGCCCGCAGAGGGCTCGAAGAAAAGGGCTACGCGACCGAAAGGTTAAAGCTTTTTACGCCCCGCGACAACCCGGGGAATGCCAGCATAGTCATCACGAGATGAGATCTCGGCAAGACCGGCCGCCTCGAACAGAGCGACAACGTCTTCGGCCTGACCTATACCAACCTCAACCAGCAACCAGCCCCCCGCAAGGAGTATCTCCCCGGACTGGGACGTAAGCTGACGATAAGCGGTTAAACCATCTTTGCCACCATCGAGAGCCAGACGAGGCTCATGGTCACGAACCTCCGTCATCAACTGCTCACAATCCGCAGTCGGGATATAGGGTGGGTTACTCACCACCATTGCAAAGGGGCCAGGTGGCAGCTCGGCCAGGTCACCGGCAAGACAGCTCACTCGCTCTGCCACCCCGTTGCGTTCGGCGTTGCCACGAGCCACGTGCAGGGCCTCTTCACTGCAATCAAGAGCCGTAACTTGAATTTCTGGCTTTTCGTGAGCCATAGCGACCGCGATAGCACCGCTGCCCGTACCGACATCGAGAAGATGAACAGGCCCTTCGATCCGCGACAAAGCTTCCTCGACCAGAACTTCCGTATCCGCGCGCGGCACCAGAACTGCCGGACTGACCGTGAAAGGCAAAGACCAGAACTCTGTTTCACCAAGGATATACTGAACCGGCTCGCCTTTGGCGCGCCTCTGTACCTGTTCGCGAAAAGCCGCCAACTCAGACGAATCAAGCGGACGTTCAAAATTGACATAGAGGCCGACCCGGTCCAGGTCAAGCGTGGCCGCCAACAGCAGCTCCGCTTCCAGACGTGCGGAAGCGATCTCCTTGCCAGTAAAATAATCTGCCGTCCATTGCAGAATTTTGAGAACCGTCCAACGCTCAGTCAAGCGAACTCCCTGTGCAATCAGCTGTCCTGCCCGGCCATCAATTCGGCCTGGGCATGGGTCGTCAAGGTGTCGATAACTTCATCAAGATCACCCTGCATGATGGCTTCAAGCTTGTAAAGCGTCAGGTTAACGCGGTGATCCGTACAGCGTCCCTGAGGAAAGTTATAGGTACGGATCCGCTCGGAGCGATCACCGCTGCCCACCTGGCTCTTGCGATCAGCGGCCATCTTCGCGTGCTGCTCAGCCTGCATGGCATCAAGAATTCGCGACTTCAGAACCTTCATCGCCTTGGCTTTATTTTTATGCTGGGATTTTTCATCCTGGCAAGCAACCACAACCCCGGTCGGGACGTGCGTTATCCGCACAGCCGATTCGGTCTTGTTGACGTGCTGCCCGCCGGCTCCGGAGGCCCGGTAGAGGTCAATACGCAGATCGGAGGGATCAATATCGACTTCAACATCATCCGCTTCCGGCATCACCGCTACGGTACAAGCCGAAGTATGAATCCGCCCCTGGGCCTCGGTTTCCGGAACCCGCTGTACCCGGTGGGTGCCGCTCTCATATTTAAAACGTGAGAAAACCCCTTTACCGCTGACCAGGGCGATCACTTCCTTGTAACCACCCGCTTCCGATTCAGCCGTACTGAGAAGTTCCACCTTCCAACCCTGGTGGTCGGCATATCGGCAGTACATGCGAAAAAGGTCACCGGCAAACAGAGCCGCTTCATCACCACCGGTACCGGCGCGGATTTCAAGAACGACGTTCCTCTGGTCATTCGGATCCTTGGGCAGCAGCATGAGTTTGAGTTGCTCCTCAAGCTCAGTTAGTTCAGTTTCGAGCTCTGAGACGTCTGCGTTCGCCATTTCGCGAACCTCTGCATCCGGATCCTTAAGAAGCTCCTGGCTAGCGGCAATTTCCTCTCTGATACGACAGCAACGTTCGTAATCTTTAACGACATCAATCAGCTCAGAGTGCTCTATGGTCAGTGCACGATAACGGTTCTGATCGTTCAACACCGTTGGGTCAGAGAGCAAGCCCTCTACCTCGCGAAAACGGTCAGCGACTTCTTCAAGTTTATTCAGCATGGGGATCTGTCATCGTTCTTGATGTTGAACCTGGCATTATCAAAAATCACAGGTTCAGGGTTGATTTACAGTTGCCAATACTCTTCACGAACGGCTTTGATCTCACCGCAGGTCATAGCACCTTCAGGGCAAGGCCGCTTCAGACATCCGGGGCCGGCCTCAGCAAAGAGAAGAGATGAAGCCTCTCGTGCCAACTGCAACATTTCTTTGGCCAGCGCCTGAATCTCCCACTGGGCCCGGCGACAGCAACGCAGCGCGAAGAAATGATGTAGCTCGCGGGCATTCATGGTCATCACCAGCTTGGTAGATGCCGCGTTGGGCAGTACGAAGCGGGCATCCTCAGCGGGAACACCTACATCCATCAGGTCTCTGTAGAGCTCGTGAGTAACCTGCATATGCGTTTCAAAACGTTTTAGCAAAGACTGGTGTTCGCGAATACTCTCGGGGACGATTAATTCGAACTGCTGTTCATGAGAAACATAACGCTGGCTCTGTTGCGAAAATGAGGCGATTCGATGTCGCACAAGCTGGTGGGAGCAGGCGCGGCTGATACCTTCAATACCAAAGGTGAAAGATGCGTGTTCAAGGACCGAGAAGTGGCCTAGTTCAAGGATCTTCTGCAACATCTTGGCGATCTGTTCTGGTGCCTGACCAAGCAATTGCTCAATGGAAGATTCGGAATAGCAAAGCCGCGCGGCAGCTGCAACGACCTGTTCAGGAATAGGAGTGTGTGACAGAAGTTGGACGTGCATGGCCTTCGTTTCCAAATAAGACCGCGTCGTCCGGTGAACCGGGCCGTGTCCCGGAACGGGACGCGGAAGAGATTGTGCCGGCGAACCCGGCAGCAAAAATAAAGGGACGACCCAACAGGGCCGCCCCCCAGAACTCTAGTCTTTCTTTTCGTACCTCTTGCGGAAACGCTCGATCCGACCGGCGGTGTCCATCAGCTTCTGCTTGCCGGTGTAAAAGGGATGGCAAGACGAGCAAATTTCCGTCGTAATGTCGCCCTTGGTCGATTTGGTCTCAAATGAATTACCACAGTGACAAGTAACCGTGGATGGCTCGTAACTCGGGTGGATACCTTCTTTCATCGTTCAACTCCTATTGACCTGGCTTGGTACAGGTCGCGGATTTAGTGGGCCTTAAAGGCCTTAAAAGAGTGATTTGATACCACTATTTATAAGCAATTGCAACTTTTTCCGATGATCTGTCACCGGAAGCAACAATGAGCTTAAGCAGAATCAAGCTTAGCGGTTCATGCTATCGAGAAATTCCTGGTTAGTCTTGACGTCACTGAGTTTGTCGCGCAGGAACTCCATACTGTCAACCACGTTCATCGATGAAAGGACTTTGCGTAGCAGCCAGATGCGCTGCAGGCTCTTTTCGTCAACCAGGAGTTCTTCACGACGGGTTCCGGATTTATTAATGTCGATCGCTGGAAAGGACCGCTTTTCGACCAGACGACGGTCAAGATGCAGCTCCATATTGCCGGTGCCCTTGAACTCTTCAAAGATGACTTCGTCCATCTTGCTACCGGTATCTACCAGAGCCGTGGCGATGATCGTCAAACTGCCACCTTCTTCAATATTACGGGCCGCACCGAAGAAGCGCTTCGGCTTGTGCAATGCGTTGGAATCGACACCACCGGAAAGGATCTTGCCGGAAGGCGGCACAACCGTATTATAGGCACGCGCCAAGCGGGTAATAGAGTCGAGAAGGATAACAACATCACGCTTATGCTCGACCAGCCGACGGGCCTTCTCGATGACCATCTCGGCAACCTGGACGTGACGGGTAGCAGGCTCGTCAAAGGTCGAGGAGATGACCTCGCCATTGACCGTGCGCTGCATGTCAGTGACTTCCTCGGGCCGCTCGTCGATCAAAAGGACGATCAGGTAGACTTCCGGATGATTGGCTGTAATCGAGTTGGCAATGTTCTGCAACAGAACCGTCTTACCGGTCCTCGGTGGGGCAACAATCAGGGCACGTTGGCCCTTGCCAACCGGTGAAACCAGATCGATGACTCGAGCCGAAAGGTTGTCCGGTTCGCTTTCCAGAATCAGGCGCTCGTCGGGATAGAGAGGCGTCAGATTATCAAACAGGATCTTTTCACGAGCAACGGCCGGGTTCTCGAAGTTGACCTCGGCGACCTTAAGTAGAGCGAAGTAACGTTCGCCTTCTTTCGGCGGCCTGATCTGGCCGGACACGGTGTCACCGGTCTTCAGGCTGAATCGTCTAATTTGAGAAGGAGAAACGTAAATATCGTCGGGCCCTGGCAGGTAATTAGCGTCAGGAGCACGCAGGAAACCAAATCCATCGGGAAGGATCTCAAGAACCCCCTCTCCAAAAATAGCTCCATTCTTGGCTGAGGTCGTGTTGAGAATAGCGAAGATCAGGTCCTGCTTGCGCAGACCTGAAGCCCCTTCGACGCCAAGGTCCTTGGCAATCGCCGAAAGGTCGGCAATCTTCTTTTCTTTCAATTCCTTCAGGTTCATCGGTTCTCCTTGATAGTCTACCGGCTCAGAATAGCGCACAGCTTACAACGGCAAAAGGTTGCCGCGATCGCCGCTTGGTTCATTTGTTAATGTAAGAGGTCTTGTTCTCCGAGTTTTCTGGTCCGAAATGATTATGATGTGTTGGCAGGTTATCTTTGCGAGCCATTAATTTTGTGCAGCCCACGCATATATTTTCAATAATTTCTAATAGGTTTGAGGTCAGTCCGTACTCATAGGTTGGAAGCTATATGAAAGGAAAAATAATTATCTCAGGCAACTGATTAGGCAGGCAGCGCTCTCTTTCGATAAACCTATTTACCGGCTTTTCACCGGTCTGTCAATGGCTTAGGTGATTTTTTTTCATCGCCTCGAGCCAACCCTCTACTCTTTGCACGGCTCTTTTGCACGAATAAAACGATCGCCGACAGCCTTCAGCAGAAGAGGCCAAAGCCCTCTACAAGACTTCTTCATCGACGCCAACACCCTCATTGGCCGCCGGAATGTTTCGAGGCTCAAAGTTTTTCACCGCCCAGGAGAGAAGCTCTGCAGGAGGAGCGCCGTGCACTTCCTTAGGGATTGTTTGACCGAGCAGGGAGAGCGACAGAGAGATCAACGCTGACGCCCTGAACTCATAGTCAAGCTCTGCCGAGCCGTGACGCTTGCTGATTTTTTTGCCGTTACTGCCCAACACCATCGGCAGGTGAACATATTTCGGCACAGGGTTGCCGAGACAGGCATGCAGAAAAATCTGTCTTGGCGTTGAAGAGAGAAGGTCGGCGCCGCGCACGACCTGGTTGATGCCGGCGGCGGCATCATCGACAACCACCGCCAACTGATAAGCAAAGAGGCCGTCAGCTCGCCGGAGGATAAAATCGCCCACCGAATCGGCCAACACCTGCTGTACCCGGCCAAATACACCGTCCGAAAATGACACCTGCTCCTGCGGCACTTCAATCCGTAGCGCACGCGGTTTGCGGCCGACAGCTAGTCCTCTGCGGCAGGTGCCGGGGTAGATGGGGCCTTCTTCACCAGGATGAGGAGCACTCAGGATAATTTCTTTACGTGTACAAGCGCAGTCAAAGACCAGCCCTTTATCCCGCAACGTCTCCACGGCGGCAAGATATGCCTCGTTGCGCTGACTCTGCCAGACAACCTCTCCATCCCAATGCAGGCCCAACATCTCCAGGGAGGACAGAATCTCGTCGGCCGCACCTGGCACCACGCGAGGAGGATCAAGGTCTTCCATACGTAACAGCCACAAGCCACCTTCTCGGCGAGCCAGGCAGTAGCTACCGACTGCGGCGACCAGTGAACCAAAGTGCAATGGCCCGGTAGGGCTAGGCGCAAAACGCCCGACGACCTTTTCTGCAGACATCGTAGTCCTTTCATAAACCGAAACAGCTTTAGAACACCGGCATAATGCCTGTAGCGAAAAGGGACTGTCAATCCACAACAGTGGCTTTTTGCTCAGGGTTTTAATTGCAGGACGGTTCTATAACCCCAAAAAGTGTTTAACGCATAAGGTGCAAAGAGCGTAGAGGAAAAACGCTTCAAAGTTTTAAAGATGGCTCAATTCTGACTATTGCTCTCTCTGCGTCTCCGCGTCTTTGCATTAATTAGGTAGCCTGGGCTTGCCCTGCCTTTAGTTTTGGTTATAGAACCTTTTCAGGAAGGGAAAGACATCAGAAGTCGATCATCTTATATGCACGTCACTATTGATCTAAAGGACTTCCAGATTTAACATTCGCATTAAAGATTGACATGATTCATGAAGAACACTATTTTATTACAAATATTGTCAAGTATAGCTCTAGAAGAGGAAACAGTCTTGATTATTACTCGTGCAACAGAATATGCCATCCGCGCCATTCTTTACATGTCCCGCCAGCCCGCTGGTGAGATTATTTACAAGAAGGATATCTGCAAAGCACAGGAGATCACCCCGGCGTTTCTGACCAAGATCTTCCAACCACTGATCAAAGACGGTATCGTCGGATCTCAACGCGGTGTCGGTGGCGGCTTTTACCTGGCCAAGGAACCTGCTGAGATCACGCTCCTCGACATTATCAAATCCCAGGAAGGCCCGGTTTATCTTAACCAGTGCCTGATCGAAAAAGGTTCCTGCGAACGCGAGTTCTTCTGCCCGGTCCACGGTGCCTGGGCTCAGATTCGCAAAGAATTCATGGCCACCCTGTCACGCTATGACTTTGCCAGCCTGGCAGCACAGAAAAACGACCAACTCCCCGTTAGTTCTTAAACCTCGACCAAGTAGCTCACAGCAGACAAAAAAACCCTGGAGACCAGGAGGGCAAGTCTGCCAGGGCGAAGCGGGAAGCTGCGTCCAACTCCCCGGATGAATTTTGTAACTCTGCTTGTCTTCAAGTATACCTCGTCCCACGACAAGCACCAGCAACGCTCTTAAAGTTTTCCATATCTCTGTTATTTCAGATAGTTAATGAAAAAAACCTCTCTAAAAATCCGCCACCCATACTTTGCAAAAACCTAACTAAATAGCCTTAATCAGAGCAAGAGCCTTGATTTTAAAACAAAAAACCTCATAATGGGCTCATTTATTATGCTGGCTTTAGTAATGTCGCTTCGGGAATTCTTTTAATCTGTACACATAATCATGAAATTAAAGGTTCGGGATTTTTCATCAGGAGGTCTATCTTGAAACATCGAATACTGCTCTATCTGTTCCTGGCAAGTCTCTTCAGCGTCGCCTGTACCGACGTGGCCACCTTAAAGTCTTCTCAGCCGATTGCACCGGTCAGAGACTACGAAACCATCCTGGTTGGTGACCTGGAAGCCAACTACGTGGGCGACGAGAACTGTCTCGCCAGCTGCCACAAGCACGACAAAGTCTACTCGGATTTCAAACGTTCGATTCACGGTGACCAGATCTCGGAAGAGACCGGCCTGCCTCTGGTCAACTGTGAGTCCTGCCATGGCCCGGGCAGCAAGGCCATCGAACATGCTGCAGAGCAGAAGACCTGTGACATCAAAAGCCTGCTTCCGCTTACCGAGTTCCCCTCCCAAGCCAAATCAATGATTTGTCTGAAATGTCATTCGGCGGCGTCCACCCCGAACCTGAGCGGCTGGAATGCAAGTGTCCATGCAATGAATGATGTGAGCTGTTTTGACTGCCACAAGCTGCACAAGGGACCTCAGCAGAAAGTCAATCGCCACGAGCAGGAGGAACTCTGCACTGGCTGTCACACACAAGTTAAGATGGAGTTCTCCCAGTTCTCGCATCACCCGGTGCCGGAGCACAAGATGGCCTGCACCGACTGCCACGATCCGCACAACTCGACCAACAACAAAAACCTCAAAGGGATTACCACAAAGGCCCTATGCACCCGCTGTCACATGGAGTACCAGGGCCCGTTCGTCTATGAGCACGCTGACGTAACCGAAGAATGCACCAACTGCCACAGGCCTCATGGCTCTCCCAACGACCCGCTACTCGAAGTCGCCCAGCCCTTCCTTTGTATGCAATGCCACTCCGGGCATCAGGGCCGCTTGTCTCCCCAAGGGACACTCGACAACTCATCCATGAAGCAGGCGTTCTACAACAGGTGTACTGACTGCCACTCGTCGATCCACGGAACCGACGTTCCAACAGTCCATGGTCGTGGCACTTTCCTCTCGCGCTGACTGTAACCATTATCGACGAGAGGTCTTTTATGTATCGGAATCAAGGAGGTCATTGTGAACCCTTTTAAATACATTTTATTCTGTACGTCTCTTTTCGCTCTATCGCTTTCGTGTGGCGAAGCCATTGCCGACACCGGCGAAATTGCCGACGACCTGATGGTCTTTCAGGAAACAAAGGTAACCCTCGGCTACCAATCCTTCAGCCTCCGGGATGAACCGGGTCGTGCTGCTGAATATAGGAGCTTCTCTTCGAGCCCAACCTTTGGCTTGAACTATTTCAAAGACAACCAGTCAAGTCATTTCAGTGTCGATTCCAACTATCTCAGTGATGAAGACTTCAACGCTGAAGTCACACTCAACAAAGGGAGTCTATTACGGCTGAACCTGCGAACAGAGCGCTTCTATCACAACCTCGACCATATCCCATACGACAACGGCAACGTCGGAGACGGCTTCAACAGGAATCCAGATCATGCGCCCGTCAAAGGCAGTCGCCCTGACGGCGTGTTCAGCGGTCAAGTTCGAACCTACTACACGGATCAGGACCCGATGGCAGACTACGGCCAAAAGATCGACATCAACGAAGTGAAGGCCCGGGCAAAACTGCCGACCTACCCGGCCCACCTGAACCTGGCCTACTGGCAAATTGAAAAATCGGGTCAAAAGCAGATGCGCTTCGCGGACGAAAACTGCACCGGCTGTCACATGCAAAGCAGAACCCGCAAGATCGATCGCGTCACCAGGGAAATCAAGGGCAGCCTTGACGGCCACTTTGGCTACGTCGATCTCGAGGCGATAGCCCTTTACCGGGAATTCGAGGACCGGGAATCCATTCCCACGGACTTGTTCGGCGGCCATGGGCGCGGGAGGGCTTCCGGGGAGTATGAGCACACTGAGGACCCGGAATCCACCGTCAAGGAAGTGACTATCAATGCCAACACATCACCTTCTGGTGGTCTGGTCGCCAACACCAGCCTGACCATCGGCAAGCGTGAAAACGAATCGGACATCTCCTCCATCTACCCGATTAAAGCAGAGATGGATTACTGGAAAACCTCGACCAACGTGACCTACACCCCAAGCAAAACTTGGACGATCAACTTGCGGCATCGCTATCTGGACGTCGACAACGACAACAACAGTAGCTTCCCCGCCTCAGGTCACGGCACAAGCAACCCTAACGACCTTGAAGTTCGCGACTCGATCGATTTCACCAGGGCCTGGTACGAAATCATCAGCAACTACAGACCGAGTAACAGACTGACCGTCAAAGCCGAGTTGCGCCGGGAAGACATTGACCGCGACAACACCGACCTCCCTGAAGAACACCACAGCTCATTAACTAGCCCCGTTGAGATAAACAGCTCATGGCAACTCCCTGATGAAGAAAGCATCACCAAGCTGAAAATAGGCTTTCACAGCCGCCACCTGGAAAAATCCGCGCTCAAGCTCAGCGGCTGGGCCAGCCTTAGACACAGCGACGACCCTTCTTACGGCACATCGTTTTCTGACAGCTACGAACTTTTCCTCTCGTCGCGCTATGCACCTTCACCCTTTTGGGGGCTGAGTGCGTCACTAAACCTGCTGGACGAGAAAAACGATGACCGCACTGCCTTGCAGTTCGATGACAACAACCCTCCCAATGAATTTGCAAAATTCGACCTCGACCGCGACAGGACGCAGCAGAACGTCAGCCTGGGCGGCTGGCTGATTCCCACAGATGGCGTCTCGCTTGATTTCAGTTATGGCTACCTTGCCACCCAGACAGAACAGGACCTGCTTTTCGGCGCTCAGCCGAATACAGCACCTGGGGATGAGGCTCTAAACTTCACTATTGAAAATGAAGATGTCGAATACGAGCAAACGGTACACACCCTGTCGGCAGGTGCAAGCTGGCAGGCCCTAAAGAATCTCTCCTTTCGTGCAGAGGGATACCACATACGCTCAGAGGCCTATTACGAGCCTGACTTTGATACCGTTTCTCTTGATTTCACTCGATTTACACAATTTGGTCCTGTTGTTGTTCCGGGAACGGCTTCAAGCTCTGAGTTAAAAAGTATCAGCAAAATCGACATTCGACAGAACGGCATCAAGGCTCGGATAAACTGGCAGATCGACGACCAATGGTCTTGTGGTTTTGACGCTGCTTACGATGACTACGATGATAAGGACAGCAATATCTTCGATGGCTCGGTCATCTCTTATATGGCCAGCCTCTCACGAATTTGGTAGGGACTGTTATGAAACGCTTTGTGTTTAATATCATTCAAGTGACCCTCGTCTGCCTTGTCATCTCTGTTAGCTCGTCAGGGGTTGTCAGTGCTCAGCAAATCCTTGCCGCCATCGTCACCGCCGACCTGCCGCGCTACCAGGAAGTCCATGAGTCTATGGTCAAAGTCCTGCAGGCCGGCGGCTTCGGCGAAGACAAGCTAAAGATATTCAAGCAGAACCCCAATGCTGACAAGATGTCTTTAACCAACAGTCTCCGCCGCGCAGAAGCCGCAGGTGCAACGTTGGTTATCACCTACGGTTCTCAGGCGACCAGCCTCGCCAAAGAATCGCTAAAAGACACTCCTCTGCTGTTTGCCGATGTTTACGATCCTGTGTCGCTGGGGGTGGTAAAGACTCTCGCAGCTCCGGGCTCTGACGCCAGTGGCGCAACCAGTAAAACCGACCTTGGCTTAATGGTAGAGGCCCTTGTAGCAATCAAGCCAGTGAAGACAGTTGGAGTCCTCTATACAAAAGGGGAAAAGGGTTCTGAGCAACAGCTTGCAGAAATCAAGGAGCAAGGGAAGGCTTTCGGATTCAAGGTTGCAGCTGAGAATGCACGCAACCCTAAAGAAGCTCAAGCTCTCGGCAAAAAACTGTCCAGTGAGACTGAAGCTCTTTTTCTTACTGAAAGCATCTCGGTTGCCCTGCAGGCTTCAGCAATTATCACCTCCGCCCAAGCCAACAAATGTATAGTATTTTCACAAATTCCCGGTTTGGTGGAACAAGGAGCGTTAATCGGCATCGAAGCCGACCTGGACGAGCAGGGTAAACTCGTTGCCGTTCATGCCCTGCAGACGATGCAAGGCAAACAGGTCCACCTCCTGCCAGTCAGAGAAGCTAAAAAGGTTTCTCTTAAAACCAGTAAAGGGGCGGCTGCCGAACTGAGCTTAACCATCCCGGCAGAGGTAGCATCAAAAGCAAAGCTCATGTAGTATGGCGTGATTTAAATCTTCAGCAAACCTACATCGACTCGGGGTTCTCACGATGATAAATATGAAATTGCGCGGTAAAACACTTCTCGTTCTGTTATTGGTTGCCGTTGTGCCTCTGGTTGTCAGCCTGACCTTTCTCTCCAACTTTACCAAAGAGCAGATTCGCACCAGCATGGTTCAGTTTGCCGAGAAATCAAGTAATTTTGTCGAGCGCAGTACCGACAGCCGCCAGCAAGAACTGGTCAACTACCTGAGTCTGCTGAGCAGCTCTTCAGACCTGGTCAACGCACTCTACTATGCCTCGCTAACACAGGATGTCGAACAGTTGCGTGAACTGATCCAAAACGTTCACGATCAATACGATATGGACATCCTTGAAGTGCTGGACACTTCGGGACAGTCAATCTTGAGAGTCAGCGCTGAAGGGCTCACCCTCCCCGAAGAACCCGAAACAGGCCATCCTTTCCTCGTCGAGGCAAGAGAGAGCAACATTACCCGGGCCGGCTTGACCAGCTATCTCGGCAAATTGACCATTCTCGTCGCCACTCCGGTGGCCCTGCAGGACAACATTGTCGGCTACCTGGTAGGAGCCTACTTGCTGGACGATCTGTTTGCCAGCCACGTCAAGGAGATGGGTGGCGTAGAGGTCGCCTTTGTAGGCCCGCAAGGCGTCGTTGGTGCTTCGCATCCAGATTTCAAAGGTTCAGGCAACTCCCTGCAAGGTGAAGAAATCATACTCGGTGACAAACCGTACATGCCGATCGTGCGAGACCTGACCGGCACCTCTTTCCAACTCATTATTGCACAAGACCTGGCAAGTGCACTTGAGGCTCAACAATCACTACGCAAGCTGATGGTCGGCCTGGTGGCCGCCGTCATCGCGATTGTCTTCGTTTTGGCCCTGCTATTTTCCCGAACACTGACCAAGCCATTACTTGTGGTTGTTAACAACCTCAAGGAGATTGCACAGGGAGAAGCCGACCTGACCCGGACACTGAAAATCAGCAGCAACGACGAAGTCGGAGAATTGGCGGGGAACTTCAATCAATTTGTGGAACGCCTGCGCGAAATGGTTCTACGCATCAGTTCCGCAGCCAGCGACATCTTCACAGCGACCGAAAAGATTCGCCACACCTCACAGGATGTCAGCAATGGCACGGCCAACCAGGCCGAAGCGCTGGAAGATTCCTTTCAGGCCATTCAGGGAATTGATGAATCAACGATCGAGGTTGCCAACAGCATCAGTGCTCTTTTGGAAGCGGTCGAGATTTCATCGTCCGCAACCCTGGAGCTTGGCGCCACCATTGAGGAAATTGTTTCCCAGGTGGATCGACTCTTCAGCACCATTGAAGAAGTCTCCAGCTCAATCACCGAAATGTCGGTATCAAGTCAGCAGGTCTCTGACAACCTCGACAACCTCTCCTCATCGACCGAAGTCACGGCGTCTTCGATCACCCAGATGGACGCCTCCATCAAAGAGGTTGAGGAAACGGCCCAGCACACCAACGAACTTTCCGAGCAGGCCAACCGCGATGCAGAGATGGGCAAGACTGCTGTAGCAGAAACAATTGCGGGAATCCAGGCGATTCGCGTCACCGTCGAAGATGCCAGCCAGGCGATCGAGGAGTTGGGCAAACAATCCGGTGAGATTGGTACGATTCTGACCGTTATTGACGATGTCGCCGACCAGACCCGTCTACTCTCTCTGAATGCATCGATCATTGCAGCCCAGGCCGGCGAACATGGCAAAGGCTTTGCCGTAGTCGCTGACGAAATTCGCGAACTGGCAGAGCGTACGGCCCTGTCGACCCAGGAGATTTCAACCATTATCCGTCGACTGCAAACCGGAACCGTCGAAGCGGTCAAAGCGATGCAGGTTGGCAGCGAGCGTGTTCATGAAGAAGCAGAACGCTCGAAGGTCGCCGAAGTCGCTCTTGATAAGCTGACGGAAAGCTCACTGCGCTCCTCCGAGCAGGTTAAAAGCATTGTCCGGGCCACCCAGGAGCAATCTCGCGGCAGCCGTCAGATCACAGAAGCCGTCAACCAGGTTGCAAACATGTTGCAGCAGATATCCTCGGCGGTAAAACAGCAGTCAGACGGTATCCAGCAACTGGCACAATCGGCTGAATCGATGAAGGATATTTCTTCTCAGGTTAAACTCAGCACCGGTGAGCAGGCCAAGGGCAGCCATCAGATCAGCGCAAGCATGGAAAATATCCGCACCATGATGCAGCAGATCGACCAAGCTTCCAAAGCACAGTCGACCCGTAGCCAGCAAGTTGTCGCGGCGGTTTCTGCGGTTCGCCAGGTTGCCGAAAGCAACGCTGCCCGCACCGCGGAGCTGGATAAGGTGGTTGAGAACCTGACAGAGCAGGCCCATGTCCTGGAGAAGGAGATCGGCTCTTTCAAGTCCTGACCCGGACTGACGAAGCAAACCGTTTGACAAAGTAGACACTTTTCGTTAGAGTTTCGCCAACATAGCAACACGTCTTTATCAAGAGTGGTGGAGGGACAGGCCCTTTGAAGCCACAGCAACCGACCCGTCGCAGCGACATGCGAAGGGGTGTCAGGTGCTAAATCCAACTCGTCGGAATTTTCCGGTGGGGGAGATGAGGACGGAGCCCGCGATACCACAACTCAATGTATCCGCTGGCCCCTTCTCATTTTTATGGAAGGGGCCTTTTTATTTGCATGACTTCAGGCAGAACATGAGCGAATTGGGCATCGTTAAAAAGCATCAGGTTAACTTCGATGTCGAACTACGGCTGGAGAGCGGTCGCCTTCTCGGGCCGATTACGCTTGCCTACGAGACCTATGGCCAGCTGAATAGCAATAAGAGCAACGCCATCCTGGTCGCCCATGCCTGGACCGGAGACGCCCACGCTGCCGGACGTCACACCCAGGAAGACCGCAAACCAGGCTGGTGGGATGACATGATCGGCCCGGGCAAGGTACTCGACACCGACCGCTATTTCATCATCTGCTCAAACGTTATCGGCTCCTGTTTCGGCTCAACGGGCCCGACCAGCACCAACCCCAGAACCGGCAAGCCCTATAATCTGCAGTTTCCTGTCATCATGGTTCGTGACATGGTGCGTGCCCAACAATTGCTTCTGGATCACCTCGGCATCGACAAACTGCTCACCGTTGTCGGTGGCAGCATGGGCGCGATGCAAGCGATGGAGTGGGGCGTCCACTACCCCGAGCGGGTTCGCTCCATTATACCGATTGCCGGAACCGGAAAGCCTTCGCCCATGGCCATTGCCCTGAACGCATTGGCCCGTCAGGCGATCTATAACGACCCCATGTGGCGCAAAGGCAACTACAAGCCTGAACATCCACCTGCAGAGGGACTGGCCCTGGCTCGTGCAGTGGGCCACATCTCGTTCCTCTCCGACCCATCGATGAACCTCAAGTTCGGTCGCAGATTCTCCGCCCGAGATGGTCAGTTTGATTTTTTCGGCCAGTTTGAGATTGAACGCTACCTGACTTACAACGGTCGCAATTTTGTTGACCGTTTTGACACCAACAGCTTCCTCTATCTGGCCAAATCCCTCGACCTTTACGATATCAGCTGGGGTTTCGACAGCCTGGAAGAAGCATTAAGCAACCTGGAGTGTCCATCACTATGGTTTGCGTTCACATCCGACTGGCTCTATGCTCCCTACCAGACGGAAGAATTGATTACGGAACTGCACAAACAGAACAAACCAGCTGAGTATCATCTGATTCATTCAGAATACGGGCATGATTCATTCCTGGTGGAGCCGGAGAAGTTTACGCCGAAGATTGTGGAGTTTCTCGATCGATTATCTGCGTAATCAATTTCTACAACGCTACGGCAAAGGGCAACAGGCGATAAACCTGTTGCCCTTGCATTTCTTGTCGATACCATTCTCAAGTGCAAGTTCTTCCACTCGCAACACCGCATCTACTGCATCAAATTGCGCAACACATAATTCAAAATCCCACCACTCTGGAAATATTGCACCTCATTCACCGTATCAATCCGACAGGTCACAACAACATCCTGGCTGCTGCCATCAGCACGATTGATACGTAAGGTGAGATCCTGTCCTGGCTCAAGTTCGTTAGACTGACCAACGAGGTCAAAAGTTTCACTGCCATCGATGGCGAGAGTCTTGCGGCTGTCACCGTTTTTGAACTGTAACGGCACAATCCCCATGCCCACCAGGTTGGATCGATGAATTCTTTCGTAGCTCTCCGTGACCACCGCTTTCACGCCGAGCAGGAGGGTGCCCTTGGCGGCCCAGTCGCGACTGGATCCAGTGCCGTATTCCTTGCCGGCGATAATGATCAGAGGCGTCTTTGCCTCGGCATGTGTCATTGCAGCATCAAAAATGCTGACTTGATCGTCATCAGGCAAAGCCCTGGTAAAGCCGCCTTCAACGCCGGGCACCAATTCATTTTTTAAACGTATATTGGCAAAAGTCCCACGCATCATCACTTCATGATTGCCGCGCCGCGAGCCATACGAGTTGAAATCCGCCGGACCTATGCCACGTTCACGAAGATAAACACCGGCAGGGCTACTCGCCAGGATTGTGCCGGCCGGCGAGATGTGATCCGTGGTGATCGAGTCACCGAGCAGGGCCAGAAGTCGTGCCCCGGAGAAACTTTCCAGACCGATGGCCATTTCGTCGCGGACCTCGAAAAACGAGGGTTCCCTGACATAAGTGGACTTGTCATCCCAGTCATAAGTCTCACCTTCCGGGACCGGCAGACTACGCCAACTCTCTTCACCGGCAAAGACATCGGCGTACTTTTCGCGGAACATGTCAGCTGAAACCAGCTTGACCATCTCGGCCACCTCTTCATCACTTGGCCAGATGTCTTTCAGATAGACATCATTCCCTTGCGGATCTTGCCCCAGAGGGTCTTTGGTCAGGTCAATGCAGGTGTTACCGGCCAGGGCATAAGCCACCACCAGCGGCGGGGACGCCAGCCAGTTGGCCTTGGTGTGCGAATGAACACGACCCTCAAAGTTGCGATTGCCGGAAAGAACTGAGCAGACGGTCATGTCATTGTCTGCGATCGCGTCAGCAATCGGTCCGGTTAAGGGCCCGGAGTTACCGATACAGGTGGTACACCCATAGCCGACCACGTGAAAACCGATCTGATCAAGGTAAGTTTGCAGGCCGGCTTTTTCCAGGTAGTCGGTCACGACCTTGGAACCGGGCGCCAGCGAGGTTTTAACCCAGGGCTTCTGGACAAGGCCTTTTTCAACCGCTTTTTTTGCGACCAGCCCCGCCCCCATCATCACCGCCGGGTTGGAGGTGTTGGTACATGAGGTGATCGCCGCGATCACAACATCTCCCTGATTCAAACTAAAGTCAGCATCCTCAACAGGAGCTGTCTTGGCCACGGCCTCCGCCGGGATAACAGCATGCGTAGCTTCTTTCATCGCTTCGAGATCAACACGGTCCTGGGGCCGCTTCGGCCCGGCAAGACTTGGCATGACTGTATTCAGATCAAGTTCAAGAACGGCTGTGTACTCAGGGTCAGCCATGCCTTCGTAACGCCACAAATCCTGCTCTTTAGCATAAGCTTCAACCAGAGCCACTGTTGCATCATCACGGTTGGAAAGCCGCAGGTAATCGAGAGTGACATCATCGATCGGGAACCAGCCACAGGTCGCTCCATACTCAGGAGCCATATTGGCGATCGTTGCACGGTCAGCCAAAGGCAGTTTCGCCAGACCGTCACCGAAAAATTCGACGAATTTCCCAACCACGCCGAACTGGCGTAAAATCTGGGTCACGGTCAGGACAAGATCCGTTGCCGTAACACCCTCTTTCAAACTTCCGGTCATACGGAAACCAACGACTTCGGGGATAATCATCGACACCGGCTGACCGAGCATCGCCGCCTCGGCTTCGATACCACCAACCCCCCAGCCGAGAACGGCCAGGCCATTGATCATCGTCGTGTGACTGTCAGTGCCCACCAGGGTGTCAGGATAAGCGACCTTCTTACCATCTCGCTCTTCCGACCAGACCGTGCGGGCTAGGTATTCAAGATTTACCTGGTGACAAATACCTGTGCCAGGTGGCACAACACGGAAGTTATCGAAGGCCAGCTGGCCCCAACGCAGAAAAGCATAACGCTCACGATTACGCTCCATCTCTTTATCAACGTTATAGGCAAAGGCTTCCGGCATGGCATACTTGTCGACCATAACCGAGTGATCGATGACCAGGTCCACCGGGATCTGGGGGTTAATCTTTTGCGGGTCGCCGCCAACACGAGTCACTGCATCGCGCATCGCGGCCAAATCAACGACCGCTGGGACACCGGTAAAATCCTGCATCAGCACTCGCGCTGGACGAAAGGCAATTTCATGATCGGAGCTGCGTTGATCGAGCCAGTCGACCACGGCATTAATATCTTTTTCCGTCACCGAATCACCATCTTCATTGCGTAAAAGATTTTCCAAAAGCACTTTGAGCGTAAGTGGCAAACGCTTGACCTCGCCGCGTTTTGCAGCGAAACTTTCGAGGCTGTAATATTCGTAGCTGGCACCGTCCACATCGAGGCTTTGACGGCTCTTAAAACTGTTCAAACTGTCGTTACTCATAACGTATTCTCTCCCTTCACTCTAACCATATACAATATTCACTATTTTCTATCGTAACCATTCTACCATAAACATACAGAATCACTTGCGTCATGGAGTTTTTTTAGGGGAGTCTTCACAACCTTGCTTTTGAGTATTTCATCTGATAGCTTAAGGCCTTGAATTAGTTGATTTGTTAGCCTTCAGGGAGGGCACAATGCCAGAGTGGATGAACAATCAGATCCTGGGTATCACCATCGGCCAATATGTCACGGCGTTTGGCATTATTCTGGTTGCCTATATCGCAAAAAAAGTCTTCGCCTATTTTCTTATCAAGGTCATTCTGCCGCTAACGCAAAAGACCAAACGAGAGCTTGACGACCGCTTTTTAATCTGCCTTCAGAAGCCCTCAGAATTTCTCATTTTTTTGATCGGGCTTTTCATCGCCGTCGAAATCCTGCAACTCCCCGGCAAGCCCTTTGATGTCGACGGTCTGGCAACCTCAATACTCAAAGCACTGGTTATCTTCGACGTCGCATGGTTCTTCTTCAACCTTGTCGACATGGTCGATCATTACCTGACAAAGTGGGCCGAGAGCACCGAGTCGGCCCTCGACGACCATCTCGCCCCCCTGCTACGGAAAAGCCTGCGCATTTTTATTGTTATCATGGCCGCACTCATGGCCATCCAGACTTTTGGCTACCCGGTAACCGGGATCATCGCTTCTCTCGGCATCGGCGGGTTAGCCTTCGCCCTTGCGGCAAAAGACACGGTCTCCAACATCTTCGGCTCACTGATGATCATCTTTGACCGGCCTTTTCATGTCGGCGACTGGGTCAAGGCCGGGGATATGGAAGGGACTGTAGAAGAAGTCGGCTTTCGATCCACCAAAATCCGCACCTTCGCAAAGACCTTGATTTCCGTACCCAACAACATTATCGCCAATATGGCTCTCGACAATTTCAGCCGCATGCCGAAACGCAGGATTCGACTCACCGTCGGTGTCACCTACGAGACCACGCCCAGTCAGATGCGTGAAGCGATCAGCCGGATTCGAGAGCTACTAAAAGCTCACCCGGCCATTGACCAAGATTTTTTCCTCGTCAACTTTACCGACTTCGGCGCCTCGTCTCTCGACATCATGGTCTATTGCTTCACCACCACAACCGTCTGGGGAGATTATCTTGATGCCCGCGAGGACGTTTGCCTGAAAATCATGGACACCCTGGAAGAGTTGGGACTGGAGATCGCCTTCCCGAGCACAACGGTTTACCTGCGCAAGGAAGAGACGGAAGCCATCACCGAAAATCTATGACATTGTCTGTACACTTTGTACTCATTTGAGGGAGGAAAAGAATGCGCAAGTTTATACTTTTGCTTGGACTGCTCCTGCTGCTTGGCGGCTGTTCACCGTGGATCGGCATGCACAAAATTGAACTCGGCATGAACAAAGCTGAAGTCATGCAGCAAATGGGGAAACCGAGCAACGCCTCCGGCAGCGGCAGCGAAGAATACCTTTGGTACATCCCTCCCAACCGGTTTTGGGAGCGTTACTATGTTCACATTGTCAACGGCAAAGTTGAAGCTTATGGTCAGCTTGGCAAGCAAACATCACAAACAGGGCAGTAGGACCACTTCATAACGGGAATCTTTCCGTCTAACGAAAAAAATGGCGGAATATTCTCTGGGGGTAATAACCGGCAAAGAGAAAAAGGCTCTCTTTGTCAATTTTATCGCCCGGGTTTCTCCGTCTTGTGGCTGTTACGGCCACTCCGACGCCCCGAGCGTTCCCAATATCGGCATTCTCGCTTCAACCGATCCGGTTGCCCTCGGCCAGGCTTGTGCCGAGCAGCTGAGATTGGGCCCTGGGGATAAAAAGTGGTAACCAACAAAAAAATCTTTCCCAAACATAGACTTACAGATCCTTTTATGTGGTATAGTTAGTGAGACCTCAAATGAAGGAAGAGGTCTCTTGGATACACAGAAGGAGGAAGATTTTATGTTGATCTCTGATCCACCAGGCTACTCAAGGGAATTCCCATCCAAAAAACCTTAGACAAAACACGGGCCACAGCAACAGGGTGACCCGATACTGATTCCCACGACGGGAATCGCACAGACACATATAGAAATTAAAAGCGCCCCGGAAGTTTTCGGGGCGCTTTTACGTTACAGCGGATAGAGGCGGGTCAGCCCGACGCTCTCGAATCACTTCACATGTCCGTCTCAATCATTGGGAGCCTGCCGTCCGATCGCAGCAGCCAACCCGCGCAACCTTTCCTGACCAACCTCGCCACGAAAACCC
Organism: Deltaproteobacteria bacterium IMCC39524; assembly: GCA_029667085.1. Lineage (NCBI taxonomy): Bacteria > Deltaproteobacteria > Deltaproteobacteria bacterium IMCC39524. The sequence goes on along the minus strand of JARUHJ010000003.1, from coordinate 346,312 downwards.
GCCAAAGGCCGCAAACAAAAAGCATGTCCAATCGGCACAACCCCCACGGCAGAAAAGCGGGCAAAGAAAACCAGAAGAATCGCCAAGGTCAAGACAACGCTTCCCAACCAGACCAAGGGTTCACCCGGGTCTTTGGACAATTGGAAGCCACAGGTCCAGAACCCAGAGGCATCACGGCTGTAAGCCGTCTGGTAAATCGCCACGCCACGGTGAACCAGAGGTGTATTGACCTCGATAATCCCCTGCCGCACGACCTCGTCATTCTCCAGAATGGAGACTTCACAGTGCAACTGCTTGAGCAGTGGGTCACGGAAAGCTGTCAGCTTGATCTCGACACCAAGATCAATATTGTTGGGATAAGTCCGCTCTCCGCTCAAACTATGGTACTCACCGACCAGAACACCTTCTCGCAAAACGCCGAGGACAAGATGCTGTTCATCAGGGAAAAAACGCTGCACCTGCACACTTAACCCGGGAGAGATGTCCACCCTTTCCCCTTCACGGGTCGTGAACTCCTGCAGCTGCTTTCGGGTTTTCTTGTCGTAGGTGGCAAAACGCAGATCAATCGGATAATATTGAGGCTCAAAATGATCAAGGCGAAAAGTAAAACCGAGCGGCACATCCGTTTCGCTCGCCCAATCAAAATACTCTTCACTCTGGTGAGTTACATAGAGATTCAGGGTACCGACAAAGCCGAGTTGAGCCGCCAGAGCCCCGACCATGATCACCAGAATCGAGAGATGCAGGATCGGCAAAGCCCAACGTCCAATCACACCGCGGCGAGCGAGCAGCCTGTCACCCGTGAGGGTCACGCTATAGCCCTGCTCCTGCAAGCGGCTGGACAGCTCATCAATGTCCTGAGAAACAAGGTCGTGATCCGTTTTTTGCATGGCAGGGTCAGCGTTTTTCAACTGGCCAAGCAGCCGTTTTTTCTCACCCAAAACCCGGACAAATGTCTGCCAGGTACAAGCTGAAAGGTTAAGTGCCAAGAGGCCTAGCAGTAGACGAAACCATAGAGACTGGAAATATAGTTCGAAACGCAGTATCGTACCTTGCTCGACCGGCCAGATCGTACCGAAAACAGCAACAGCTGAAAGACCGAGCAACAAGGCCAAGGTCAGTTTTACCGAGCTGAAAAAATCAAGAATGGGCTTCATGAGTCAACCTGTCTACCTGGATAGATCAGCGAGTCAGCGCCTTTGCATCTGTGCACAAGGACCAGAGGCAGCATTTAGAATGGCGACATACTAGCATTACTTTTCACAAAACAGCAACGAAGGGCTCCATCGTAATAGGCACGGAGGTTTACAGCAATGATGGAAATCACTTTTCCCGGCGGCGTTCAGGTTAATGCACAATTCAATGGTTTCGAGATCGCTACGGACCAACCTGAAAAAAATGGTGGCCAGAATTCGGCACCCTCGCCTTTCGATTTTTTTCTCGCCTCCCTCGGCACCTGTGCCGGATTTTTCGCTCTGCGTTTCTGTCAGCAGCGGGACCTATCAACGGAGGGCCTGCGCCTGCAACTGACGGCCGAACACGACGCCGAGACAAAAAGACTCGACCGGGTGGAAATCACCATGCAGCTGCCGAAAGACTTCCCTGACAAATACCGCAGCGCAATTATCCGTGCCACCGATCAGTGTGCGGTCAAGAAAGCGCTGCTCGACACACCGGAGATTGAGCTTATTACACTCTAGTTTTCTCAGCTCTCCGCAGCAAACAGTGATCGTTCTCGCAAGCCCAAGACCATGCTTTTCCCTGTGTGCTCTTTGCCTCCGTGTTGAAAGCTTTCTGGACCAGGTTCAAAATGGTTTAAAGTGGCGGCACAACAGCTGGAGCAGCCACTGCCTGTAGACCAATCTCAACAGCAAGCGCCTCGAGCAACGGCTCAACATCATGTCTGCGACTTGGCGGATAGGCGATCTCCACGAGTGCACGCTGGTTATCAAGCGTCCGCGCGAAAGCCAAGCCATCGTAACTTTCCAGAATGAAACGCAGATGACCGATCTCGGCACGCGGCATCTGAAAATAACGCTTGCTGAACACCTTGTCCGGGCTCATGACTGCTCCATCGCGGTATCCAGGATATAACGGGCGATGCTGCGTTTGGGCGGTAGCGCCGGCAGGTTATTAACAGAAAACCAGCGCGCGTCGTCAAGTTCTGTCGTATCGACTTCGACTTCTCCACCGACATAATCGGCAACGAACCCAACCATCACCTGGCTCGGGAAAGGCCAGCACTGGCTGCCAACATAGCGAACATTGTTGGCTACAATCCCGGTCTCCTCGGCAATCTCGCGAATCGCTGTTTCTTCCAGAGACTCACCAAACTCCTGAAAACCAGCCACCAGGCTGTAACGATTGGGCGCCCACTCCGCTTTGCGGGTCAAGAGGACTTGCCCCGGCCTGCGAACGAGAACGATGGCACAGGGATGGATGGCAGGGAAAGTGTGTGCACCGCAGCTATTACATTTGCGCCCCCACTCGCCAGACATCCAATCAGTCGGCTGGCCACAGTAGCCACAAAAGCTGCTACGCGCCCGCCAGTGCAAAATCATGCGCCCTATACCACCGAGAGAAAGCAACTCAATCGGCAGGAGTGGTTTGTCATCCAGCAAACCTAAGGGTTCAAGACCTTCAGGTATGGGGACGCCACCTTCGAGAGCAATCAATCGACAGGGTTTGCCCTGCCAAAGGCCGAGGTAGATTGACGGATACTCGCCCCATTCTCCATAAGGAAGCTTGGCGCTCTGCGGAGTTTTTTCCACCAACAGCATATTGCCGCGCAGCAACAGGCCATAACCCATACCACCAGGATCAACAGTGGGACTCTCCAGAACAAATTGACTGTAGAGACAGGCCCGGTTAAAGGGCAAATCCAGGGTTGAGGCATAAAATTCCGGCAGACCGCTCACTCGTTATTCTCCGTACAAGACAACTGGTAGCGCAACAAAGCCAGCTGCGTTTTGCTATCAAGAATTTCACCGTTATTGACTCTCTGCAGAGCCTCGTCAAGATGCATGGGACAAAGCTCAATCACCTCGTCAGGCTCCAGGGCCTGCTCTGCAACAGTCAACTCCTTGCCAAGAAACAGATGAATGTATTCATCACAAAAGCCGACCGTACTCCAGAAGCCTCCCAGGGGTGTGATCTGCGCGGCGCAGTAGCCTACTTCCTCGATCAGCTCACGACCGGCACATTCTTCCGGCGATTCATTCGGTTCCAGTCGTCCGGCAGGAATTTCATAAACCATCGCACCGATCGCCGGGCGGAACTGCCGGATCAACAGAACCTGCCCGTCGGGAAGAACCGGCAGGACAGCTGCCCCGCCAGGATGGCGAATGATCTCAAAATTCGACTGCCGCCCATTCGGCATCGCGTGTTTCTCCAGCGCAACATCCAGGATGCGCCCCCGGTAAACTTTTTCACTTAAGAGAATAGTCGACATAAATCAATCCTTCACAATTCATTTACAGGCTGCGGGTAAAACCATGCTGACCGCTCGCGGTACAGCCTTGATTTTCGCGGGTAAGGGCTCGGCAACATCACCATCAACCTGAACGGCGACAAAGTCTCCTTTCAACTCAACAGAAGAAAGAGTTAAAAACTCCACCAGAGGCTCATGGAGAGGTCGTTGCAACGCGATATTGATAGCGAATCTGACCATGGCCAGACGACCGCCCTGTCGCAGCAAGCAGACTTCGAGCTCATCACTAAACATTGACGCTTTGGGAGTCACTAGGTAACGGCCACCGTAATGCCGACAGTTGCTGATGACCACACCAAAACCACTATGCTGTTGACCCTCCGCTGTAATGATTTGCACAGGAGCTGGAGTTTTTCGCAAGAAAACCTCCAGGGCACTGACGGCATAGGCCATGCGGCCAATACGTTTTTTGAGCCCAGTCCTTACCTGCGCAACGGCTTCGGCATCCCAACCGGCACTCACCATGAGCAGAAAGAATTCTTCATTGAGTGAACCGAGAGTGATCAAACGTGCCGAGCCCCTCACTGCCAAAGCACATGCGGCTTCCAGTTGTTTGGGAATCCCGGCTTCAAGAGCAAACACATTGACTGTACCGAAAGGCAGAAAAGCAATCGGCAGTCCAGGTGAGGAAATGCCATTGACCACCTCGTTGAGAGTGCCATCGCCACCGGCGGCAACGACTCGATCGTACCCCTCAGTCAAAGCTTGCGCAGCGGCCTTTCGGGCGTCGCCACGAGCGCCTGTAAGGTAGAGGTCCACTTCGGCGCCACACCTTTCCAGAGCCCCGCGCGCAAGTTCAATGCGCGGGCGGGCATCGCCTCCACTAACCGGATTGGCAATAAGTTTTATACGCATCGTTCAACTCACAAAAAGGAGTGTATTAAACATGAGCACAGTCACATTATGCAAGGGTTGCAGGGGGTAAACAAGCTTTTCCGGCTCTTCACATATGCACGAGAGCAGGTACAATGGAAAGGTGATGTCAAATCCAACATACTTACCCAAACGCCTGCTTGCCGTTGGCGACATCCATGGGTGCCTGCATCAACTCAAAACGTTGATGGAGCAGGTCATACCAAACCTTGCAGACCAGGTTGTCTTCCTGGGGGATTACGTTGATCGAGGGCCTGCCAGTTTTGGCGTGATCGATTATCTGCTCGAGTTTGGCAAAACCTTCCCTTCAACGGTATTTCTACGCGGCAACCATGAACAGATGTTTAGCGATTACCTTGAGGGGCGTGATCCAACGGCTTTTCTCATCAACGGTGGAACGAAGACTTTAGACAGCTACCAGCAGGCAGAGATGTGGCCAATCCCGGAGTCACACCGCAACTTCATTAACACACTCAGAGATGTTTATGAAACGAATGATTACATTTTCGTCCATGCTGGACTGCGCCCCGGTTTAGCCCTGGCAAAACAGGACCGCAGCGACCTGCTCTGGATACGTCGCGAGTTCATCAATTCTGACTACGACTGGGGAAAAACTGTGGTCTATGGTCACACCCCACTGAAGGTGCCCTTTATAGCGGAGACGCGACTGGGCCTTGATACCGGCTGTGTTTATGGTCGGCAACTCACCTGTTGCGATGTCCGCACCCGGCAGATATGGCAGACATGAATGAAGTTAACGCCAGCGGCGCAGGAAATCGCCAGGCTGGGTGCCTTCGGGGAGCGCCATATTCACAAGGGCATTCGGCTGCACCGTCGTAATAACTTCACCGGCTTTATCGGTCGCTTCCGCAAAGGTCAGTTCGGACTGGCGCATCTCCGGACCGATCAGCTCAATCCGGTCTCCCGCTTGAAAGCGGTTGCGTCCTTCCACCAACCAGTCTCCGGACTCCGTCCGTTCCTTGACCAGGCCAACGAAGTCACAATCTCGCAGGTAATGGCTGTCTGCAGTGTTGACGAAGGCATCATCCTGATCAAAGAGAAAGCCGGTCCCGTAAGGACGGTGACTGACCGCCTCAAGTTCTCTTTGCCATTGGGGATCGCTCTGGTGATTTTTCGGTTCATCACGCCAGGCATCCAATGCGGCCCGATAGACCCGGGTGACGGCAGCCACATAATAAAGACTCTTCATGCGACCTTCGATCTTAAGACTGTCGACACCCGCCTCAATCAATTCCGGCAGATGATCGATCAGGCAAAGGTCTTTACTGTTGAAGATATAGCTACCGCGTTCATCTTCCTCAACAGGGTAATATTCCCCCGGACGCATCTCCTCCTGCAAAGAGTACTGCCAGCGACAGGGATGACTGCAGCTGCCACTATTGGCGCTTCTCCCCGACATCCCTGCTGACAAAAGGCAGCGTCCGGAGTAAGCCATGCACATGGCCCCGTGCACGAAGACTTCGAGTTCAATCTCTGCCGAAGCTCCGACGGCAGAGATTTCCTTTAAACTCAGCTCTCTGGCCAGGTTCAGTCGTTTAACGCCCTGTGACTGCCAAAAATGAGCCGCCAGAGCGTTGGTGGTGTTGGCCTGCGTAGAAAGATGCACCTCTCTTTCCGGGTCAACCTGGTGCACAAGATGGAGCATCCCGGGGTCGGATAGAATATAAGCATCAACCGGGATTGGCCGCAAAGTTTCCAAAAGCTCACGGGCGGCAATCTCTTCACCGGGGCGGAGGAAAACATTCAGCGTCAGGTAGAGCTTTTTCCCCCGAGAATGCGCAATTTCACACCCTTGGGAGAGCTCTTGCAGAGTCAGGTTCCCGGCCAGCGCGCGCAAGCTGAATTGTTCGATTCCACAGTAAACCGCATCGGCGCCGAAACGCAGAGCAGTCTTCAGTTTTTCAAGGTTTCCTGCCGGAGCCAGGAGTTCAGGAACTATCAAAGGGACCTCCAGAAGATGTCAATCAATGACCACTCTAACATATCGGGGCATATTTCATGCAAAGCATAGATGCAAGGCCAGTCGCCATGATGCTTGACAAGGGCTGAAAAAGCCTATAATTTTTAGGGAATTTCAATTCTAACGGCAACGAAATAAATGACATGATAACCCTTATTTACAGAATATTTGCTGTGACGGCAGTCAGCATCCTGCTATCTGCGTGTGCGCCGCCGGCCACAGTGCCAGCCTCCAGCAACCTGACCCTCGAGATGCGCAGGGTGCACTCCTCGCTAAACAGTCAGGAGCAGGCGATAAACGAACTGTCGCGCAAGGTCGCTGAGCTGGAAAACCAGCTACAGCGTCAGAGCAACGAGCGCGAGCGCCTGGACCACGCGCCGCAAACGGTGTCGGGAGCCTACCAGCCCAGCAGAGGGCCCCAACCCGTAGGGGTGACCTCACCCCAACTTCAGGGTGAAGGGTCACCGACAGAGGTTTACCTGCAGGCCTTCGGTGACTACGCTTCCGGTCACTACCAGACAGCAATTCATGGTTTCGAAACCTTCCTGCAACGTTACCCCAACAATAGCTATGCTAGCAATGCCCAGTTCTGGCTCGGTGACTGTTACTTCAACCAGCAGCAGTACCCCCTGGCAATTCAGGAATTTGAGCGCGTCCTCAGCGAATATCAAAGTGCGCCGAAAAATCCGGATGCACTCTTGAAAATAGCGATTGCACAATTACAACTGGGGGCCACAGATGAGGCCCGCCAGGCCATTGATACTCTTGGCCAGCGTTATCCGAATAGCACAGCCACCCAAAAAGCCCAGAAACTGACGATACCTTAAAAAACGTTTGCCACGACTAGGGGGAAACATGAATTTCAGACGTATTATTCTGACAGCCTGCTTACTGCTTATGATCTTGCCGGGGATAGCCCTTGCCAAGGAGGAACCGATCATCTACACGGTCGAGCAGGGAGACACCTTGTGGGGGATTTCCCAGCGTTTCATCAAGGACCCTCATTACTGGCCGAACCTCTGGTCCAACAATCCTGATATCGGCAACCCTCACCTGATCTATCCGGGCCAGAAGTTGCGGATTTACAAAGGACGCATCGAAATCATCCCGATCGGAGATGGGACCGAAGGGGGAACCAGCGATGTTGGCGCAGCCGTTGTTACTCCTGATGAAATCTTGCTGATTTCCACCTATGGCGGAGCTCACAGCTATATAAGCTCCGAAGAAGAAGAATCATTGGGAACCCTGGTTGACACCGTCGACAATCGCGTCATGGTTACAGTTGGCGACAAGGTTTTTCTCGAGATGGCGGACCTGGCAGCCACCAAACCCGGTGACGTCTTCGAGTTAATCACCATGGGGCCAAGAGTCTTCCACCCGGCAGGGGAGAAGAAGTTCGGCCACCAACTCGAGAAAAACGCCATCGGTTTTCAGACAATTCAGCTGGGAACCCTGGAAATTAAAAAGGTGACACCATCGGTTGCGGTCGCCGAAATTATCACGGCCACCCGTGAGATCAAACGTGGCTCCAAACTGCGCCCCTACAAGCAGGTTCCCGACCGGATCCCCCGTATTTTCTCCGACACGGTCGTTGAAGGCTACATCGTCTCTGACGATATCGGTAAGCTGGCCATGGGCCAGTGGGAAGTCATTCTCCTCGACATAGGAGAAGAGGAGGGCCTTCAGGTCGGTCATGAGCTGGATCTTTACCGTAAGCGTGAAGCGACTGAGCAGGCAGACAAGACAAAGGCTTTGGAACTTCCTGACATCGACCTGGGAGATGCCATCGTTCTTGAAGTTCGCAAGGGCTTTGCCGAGGCGTTGATTACCCGCACCACTAACCTGCCTCTCTATCGTGGTGACAAGGTCAGGACCAAGACCCAATAACTCTGGGGAACGTCTCTCTGGAAGACCTAATCGTTGAAAAGGATGGGCCATTTTATTGGCCCATCCTTTTTTTCTGTTAAAGACTTCACCACAGAAGCCCTGGGAAGCCGAAAAAGAGCAAGTCTCGTTATATTTTAGTCAGAGTGGCCGAATATTTTCATTTTCGTTTGTTGCATTGTCAACGGGATGCTTTATCTTTAGATCTCTGTTTGAACTTATTTGTCATTTTATTCAATGGAACACTTGTCATAGTCTGCATGGAGGGATTTTATGGATCACCTGCTGCCATGGTTGCGCTTGCAACTCACCCCCAATCTTGGCCGAGTCGGCCTGATCTCCCTGATCAAACATTTCGAAACACCTCAAAACGCACTTCAAGCCGCCAGGAGAGGATGGCCCAATTTACCTGGCCTGCGGCAGGGGCTGGCAGACCTGGTCCCTGACTCGAATGCGGATACAGTACAACAGTCCTGCCAGAGCCTGAATAAAATGAACGGCTGGGTCATCACTCTCTGGGACACAGGCTATCCTCAGCGCCTCCGCCAGATTTCTGACCCACCTGCGCTGCTGTACGGCTGCGGTGTCCTGCCTGAAGAACCATATCTTGCCATCGTCGGGGCACGGTATCCGACAGAGGTCGGGAGAAGTTTCACCGAAAAACTTTCTGAGCAGGTGGCAGACGCCGGTGTTGTTATCAGCAGTGGCCTTGCCCGCGGCATCGATACTGCTGCCCACCGCGGTGTTATAAATGGTGTGGGCAAGACTGTGGCCGTTCTCGGTTGCGGTCTCGATCATGTTTATCCCCCGGAAAACAAAAGTTTGTATCAAAAGATCATAGAGCAAGGCGCACTGCTCTCCGAATACGCTCCCGGAACAGAACCTTTGCCCGGGCATTTCCCCGGCCGCAATCGCATCATAAGCGGCTTAAGCAAAGCAACCCTGGTCGTGGAAGCTGCCTGCAACAGCGGCTCACTGATTACGGCCGAATTCGCCCTCGAGCAGGGGCGAGACGTCATGGCCGTCCCCGGTGGCATAGACCGCAAAACCAGCTATGGACCAAATCTTCTTATCAAACAAGGCGCGCATCCGGTTACGGAAGCCTCGGAAGTCCTTGAGATTCTTGGCATGACCGGAGCGAGCAGAAAAAGTGCTTTCAACCGTCAAAAAACAGGTTACAACCTTTCGGAACCGGCCAGCAAGGTGCTCTCCAAACTCGACCTAAACCCGCGTCACAGCGATGAACTTGCTGGGGAAAGTGGGTTGACACCTATGGAGCTTTCGGCTATTTTACTGCAGCTAGAGCTACAGGATTATGCTGAAAAGCTGCCGGGCGGTCGTTATATACGAGGTCGCCAGGCACGCTGAAACTTTGAAAAGTACAACGGAGTCTGCTTGAGAGAACGGGTCCTGGCAATTGTAAGCTTCATCGCCCAATACTTTCTCGATGATCGTGACATGGCGACAGAGAACGATCTTGTCGAAGAGTTGCTTTCTGTTGGTTTTGAGGCCGAAGAGATCGATGCTGCTTTCTGCTGGATGGAAAGTCAGGCACTTTGCGCACCAACCGGCAGCGAAACCTCGTTGAACATCCCATCGCTCAGTCACCGGGTCTTTACCACAGAAGAGAACCGGGCGCTGTCTTCAGATGCCCGCGGCTTCTTAACCCGCTTGAGGACCATGGGGATTCTGGATGACGACGTTCAGGAAGAAGTCATCGACAAGGCTCTGCTGATGGCAGAAGACGAGGTCACCCTGAAAGAGATTAAAACCATTACGGTACTGGCCATGTTCGCCAACTCACAGAACGAATGGCGCAGAGAATTCGACTGCCTGCTCGAAGATGACTGGCAACGCCTACTTAACTAACACGCTAAAGGCTGCAGGACATTCTGCGGCCTTTTTCATTTCCAAGAGAAGATTTGACTGAAAATTATGGCGAATTCACTGGTTATCGTAGAGTCACCGGCCAAGGCCAAAACCATCGAGAAGTTTCTCGGCAAAGGTTATCAGGTCCTGGCGTCCTATGGACACGTTAGAGATCTCCCCAGCAAAGACGGTTCCGTTGACGTCGATAACGACTTCCTCCCCAAGTATGTCGTTTCAGCCAAAGCCAAAAAACAGCTGACGATTCTGAAGCAAGCTCTCAAAAAGGCTGACAACCTGGTCCTCGCAACTGACCCCGACCGCGAAGGGGAAGCCATCGCCTGGCATCTGCTGGAAGCTCTCGGCGTTGATGAAAAAGGTGATTCGCCTCATGTCAGCCGGGTCGTCTTTCACGAGATCACCAAGGACGCTGTCAACGAAGCCATCGCCAACCCGCGCCAGATTTCGACGGAAATGGTCGATGCTCAACAGGCTCGCCGTATCCTCGACTACCTGGTTGGCTTTAACCTGTCACCGGTGCTGTGGCGCAAGATCCCCGGAAGCCGCTCCGCAGGTCGTGTCCAGTCAGTTGCCCTGCGACTGATCTGTGAACGAGAAGAAGAGATCGAAGCCTTTCAGTCCAAGGATTACTGGACCATCGAGGCCACTATGGCCAACGCTGAGAAGACCACTTTTTCGGCGAGGCTGCACACCATCGATGACAAGAAGGTTGCCTCCAGCGCCAAAAACCTTGAGTCAAATGCCTACCAGGTGATTGCCGATCAGAAAGCGGCAGAGGCCCTGGTTGAAGAGATCAAGCCTCTTCCGGTACAGGTCTCAACTGTCAGTCGTACGGAAAAGAAGCGCCGTCCGGCGGCACCCTTTACCACCAGCACTCTGCAGCAGGAAGCTAACCGCAAGCTCGGCTTCTCGGCGCGCAAGACAATGTCAACGGCCCAAAAACTCTACGAAGGTGTTGACACCGGCGATGGCCCCGTAGGTCTGATCACCTATATGCGTACCGACTCGGTGACACTGTCCAACGTCGCCATCGAAGAGGCTCGCCAGGTGATTGAGGAACGCTTCGGCAAAGAGTATGTTCCTGCCAAGCCGCGCACCTACAAAAGCAAAGCGAAAAACGCACAGGAGGCTCACGAGGCGATTCGCCCCACCGGCCTGGCACGCCATCCGGAAACGCTCAAGACCTTTCTCGATGGCGATGAGCTGCGGCTCTACAAGCTGATCTGGGAGCGCACGATCGCGGCCCAGATGGCAGATGCCCTGCTCGACGCGACCACAATCGATATTCTCGCCGGTGAAAAATTCCTGTTCCGTTCTTCGGGACAGGTGGTTCGCTTCCCGGGATTCATGAAAGTCTATATTGAGGGCAAGGACACGGAGAGCGAAGAAGTTGAAGGTCTCCTGCCCAGCCTCGAGGAGAAAGAGGCTCTGAGCTTCGAAGAGCTGCAGGGCGAAGAGCATACCACCCAACCGCCACCACGTTATACGGAAGCCTCTCTGGTCAAGATTCTGGAAGAGAACGGGATCGGCCGACCATCGACTTACGCAGCCACGATGAACACCCTGGTAGAGCGTAACTACGTGCAGTTGATCAAGCGTGTATTCCACCCGCAGGACCTCGGGCGTGAAGTCATTCGTTTCCTCCTACAGTGTTTCGACAAGTACGTCGACTACCAGTTTACAGCCAACATGGAAGATGATCTCGACGCCATTGCACTTGGCAAAGGCGAATGGAAGTCTTTCCTGAAAGACTTCTGGATTCCTTTCAAGAAAGAGGTTGAGGTTGTCAAAGAAGTCCGCTTTGTCGGTGAGCCTCTTGATGAGAAATGCCCTGAATGCGAACAACCACTGACCAAGAAGTACGGCCGCAACGGTTACTTCATCGCCTGCGATGGCTACCCTGAGTGCAAATACACCCGCCCGGTCAACGGTGAGCGCAATGCAGAGGTGGTCCTCTCTGACGAGAAATGTGAAAAATGCGGCAAACCGATGCAGTTCAAGGAAGGACGGTATGGCAAGTACCTGGCCTGTTCAGGCTATCCGGATTGCAAGAACAACCAGCCGCTGATCAAACCGAAATCCCTCGACATCGAGTGCCCTTCCTGTAAAGAAGGCGAGATCATGGAAAAGAAGAGTCGTTACGGCAAAATCTTCTATTCCTGCAACCGTTACCCGAAGTGCAAATACGCACTCTGGGATCAGCCTTTTGAAGAGCCTTGCCCGAAATGTGCTTTCCCGCTGACCGTCGAGAAGACCACAAAGCGTGCTGGCACCGTACGCAAATGTCCTCAAGAGGAATGTGATTATCTGATCACCCTGATTGAGCCCGAGGTAAAGCCGGCCGCAAAAAAAGCTCCGGCTAAGAAGACTGTCAAGAAAACCACGGCCAAGAAGGCTCCGGCGAAAAAGTCGACGGCAAAAAAACCGGCCGCCAAGAAAACGACTAAAAAAGACGCCTGAGTTAAGGTTGATATACAAAACAGAAAAGGCCGGGCTGATTGCTCGGCCTTTTCTGTCCTCTGCGCGGAATTAAGCTTTTAGCTTTGCTTATCACACCACATACCCGCTAAAATATTGATTCACGACTACAAACAACTCTTAACCCCTTTGGAATATCCATCATGACACCCATCACAATTATCGGTGCAGGCCTCGCCGGCTGTGAAGCCGCATGGCAAATTGCCGGCAAAGGCATCCCGGTCGATCTCTTTGAGATGCGCCCGCAGCGGATGACACCCGCGCATCAGAGTGACCGCCTCAGCGAGCTGGTCTGCTCCAACTCCCTGCGCGGCACCGGCATGCACAACGCGGTCGGGCTTCTGAAGGAAGAGCTGCGCCGTTGCGGCAGCCTTTTCATCACAACCGCCGACGCACATGCGGTTCCGGCCGGAGGCGCGTTGGCTGTCGACCGGGAAGGCTTTGCTAAGCAGATCACCCGCAGCATCGATGAGCATCCTCTGATTACCCTGCATCGGCAGGAGATCACAGAGATTCCTGATGACCGTATTGTGATCATCGCCAGCGGTCCACTTACCTCTGAGGCCCTGGCTGAAAAGATCGGGGCCCTGACAGGCCAGGAGCACCTATATTTCTACGATGCCATAGCACCGATCATAGAAGCCGATTCGATCGATATGGAGAAGGTTTATGCCGCCTCACGCTACGATCGTGGCGGCGCAGATTACCTCAATTGCCCCTTTGACAAAGAGCAGTACCTCGCCTTCGTTGAGGCTCTTTGTAAAGGAGATAAAGTGGTTCCGCATGATTTTGAAAAGGTAGTCCACTTCGAAGGCTGCATGCCGGTGGAAGTTCTTGCCGAACGCGGTGAGATGACCCTGGCCTTTGGTCCCATGAAGCCGGTCGGTCTGCGTGACCCGCGAACCGGGCGCGACCCCTTCGCTGTCATTCAGTTGCGCCAGGATGACAAACACGCCAATCTTTACAACCTGGTCGGATTTCAGACCAAATTGACCTACCCGGAACAGGAGCGCGTCTTCCGCACCATACCCGGTCTGGAGAAGGTCCAGTTCGCCCGACTTGGCAGCATGCACCGTAACACCTTCATCAACGCGCCTGCCTGCCTGACCGAGACCATGCAATTGAAGGGCGCTGCCAATATCTTCTTTGCCGGGCAGATCACTGGCGTCGAAGGCTATGTCGAATCTGCCGCCAGCGGTTTTTTAGCCGGCCTCTCGGCCGCGGCCTGTTATCAGGAACACAATTTCCCGTCACCCCCCTTGACGACGGCCCTGGGTGCCTTGCTCAACTACCCGGTCACTGCATCAGCGGAGAACTTTCAGCCGATGAATATTACCTACGGTCTCTTCCCGGCACTTGAGCAACGTATCCGCAAGCGCCGTGACCGGCGTCAAGCCTTGGCAGATCGTGCCCTGGCAGACCTTGATCTGTGGTTTAAAGCTGAGAAACAGTAACATCTACAGGATTGCCAGAGGACTAAATACCTGTTAGCCTTAGAAGTTAATATCAGCAAATATTTTCGATCGCGCAATCTGTTTGAATTTTCAAATCGCATCGGGGGCAAGCGGTGGCACATACCACATCACCTTTCAAACTGGTCGATTCACGAGACCTGCTTGAAATGCTGCGCCAGCATCCGCTCAGCGCGCAGTTTAACCTCGCTCTTTATTCTGAAGAACAGGGACGTGGAGGCCTTCTCGCAGCAATTCAAACCATCTGTGCTCCCCTCAGTGGAGAGCTCCGCTGTACCGCTGAGTGCTGTCGAGCCTGGGACGCTGGCATCTCACAAGCCATGCTGACCAACCAACCTGTCATCCAAAGCTGTGCACAAGGCTTCATCTGTTTCATCGTGCCTCTTCCTGAAAGCAGTGATCTTCCCGATTGCCTGCTCGGCGGCGGGGTCTTTGAACAGAGCGAAACGGCACGCCGCAAACGGGAGAGCGCGAATCACCACGAAAGCAAACCTCTGCTCCTCGAATCAGGAAACACATCTCAGCTGCTCAGCCTCTCAGAAGCCGAATCCATGGCCGATGAGATCTCCCGCTCGTTGCCGCGACTACTCAACCAGCAACTGCACTCCCTCAGCCTGGCCCGCACCACGAAAAGGCTGGAAGCCGTGCAGAATCTGTCTCGGGACCTCGCCGACTGCACAGAGAGTGAGCAGGCGGTCGCAATCGTCAGTGAAGCCCTGGTCGTCCTCTTTAACTTGCCCAAAGTTCTGATCGTCCTGCAGCAGCCTGGCCTCTCCATGACCGTTCACTCAACACTCGGTCTAGATCCGGAGAGCTTTCAACTGGATCAGAAACATCTCGCCGCCCACTTTGACAATACAAGCGGACACCCGGAGGTCCTCTCTGCTGAAGAGCTGAAGATATTCTTCCCGGGATTAGAGACCCAGACAGCACATCTGTTCCCGCTCAAGGAGAACAACAGATACCTGGGAGCCATAGTGGTCCTGGACATCAACCTTCACAGCCGTGACCAGGCCCTCATAGAACTCCTGATCAATCGTCTGGCTAGCCGTCTGGAAAGTCTGAAAACCGCCGAAGGGCGACAGCTTGAACGGCAATTCTCAACGCGCATGGTTGCCATGATCAGCGAGCTATCTCTGGCAGGAAACCGTCGTGACCTCTACCAGAAGCTCCTTGAGATGTCCTCCGAACTGTTGACCGCAACCAGTGGATCCCTGATGCTCTTACATGAGACAGAAGGGACCCTGAAGATTGAAGCCGCCAAGGGGATGACCTCATCCCTGGCAAAGACCATGTCTGTGGCCTACGGCGAAGGGATTGCCGGTCAGGTCGCCAAGAGTGGCTTCCCGATGCTGGTCAACGATATAGAGAGAGACACCCGAGTGGCCACGAAAAACAGACCACGCTTCAAAACCAAGTCCTTTATTAGCCTGCCTCTCGAAGCCAATGATCGGCTGATCGGCGTCCTCAACCTGGCAGACAAAGAAAATGGTATCAACTTTACCGAAGCCGACCTCAACCTGATACAGACTTTTACCGGCCATGCCGTACGCATGATCGATCGGGCCGCGACCCTGGAGAAAGCCGGCAAGTTTGAGCAACTCGCCATCACCGACCCACTGACCGGTCTCTATAACAGACGCTTTCTCGAAGACCGCCTGCAAGAGGAATTCAGCCGCGGAGAACGCCAACAGCAGAACTTCTGCATCATCCTGGCGGATCTGGACAACTTCAAAATTTACAACGACTTGTGTGGTCACCTGGCCGGAGACAACGCCCTCCGCAAAACAGCTGAGATCATTCGTCGTTCGGCCCGCGAAATGGATGTCATCACCCGTTACGGAGGAGAAGAGTTTTGCCTGATCCTGCCGGCAACCGGAAAAAAAGAATCTGTTTTTGTCGGCGAACGGATTCGCCGGGCCATAGAGGCCGAGAGTTTCCCGGGTGAAAGCCACCTTCCTCTCGGTCGCCTGACAACCAGCATCGGCATCGCGACTTTCCCTGCTGATGGCGTCACGACCAATGAACTGATCCATGCCGCAGATCTGGCCCTCTACAGTGCCAAACAATCAGGGCGCAATCGCCTGGTTCTTTACGAAGCCAACATGGAAGGTCAAACCCTCCTCTCGCATCAAGATTAACCACCCAAGCAAGCATCGGAAGTCACATATGCCTCAAGAGCTTCAGGATATTGTCCTCGCTTCAGCGTCACCCCGTCGTCGCGAGCTTCTCAGCCAGGTCGGCATCACCTTTCAGGTCGTGCCAAGCAATGCAGACGAAAGTCTGTTGACAGATGAAACACCGGAAGCTCATGTCGTACGCCTGAGTTGTGACAAGGCGATGGAAGTTGCCAACCGCCCCCAACAACAGGGGCGCTGGTTCATCGGCAGCGACACCGTCGTGGTCCGCGACCAAGACCTCCTCGGCAAACCGGTTGATGCGACAGAGGCCGCACTGATGCTTTCGAGCCTTTCCGGTCGCAGTCATCGCGTCATCTCCGGCTACGCTGTTCATGATCGCCAGACGGGTCGCACAATCAGCTCTGCGGTCACCACCAAAGTCTTTTTCAAGGATTTGACAAGTCAGGAAATTGAAGGGTACATTGCCACCAGGGAACCCTTTGACAAGGCTGGCTCCTACGCAATCCAGGGGATTGGTTCCTTCATGGTCCCCAGGATTGAAGGCAGCTATACCAATGTCGTCGGCATTCCCCTCTGTGAAGTCATTGCTGCCCTTGAAGAACTCGGCGCAATAGAACTTTTTGCTGTCCCAGACTGACCTTTTATGAATATCGCAGACAACATCAAGCGAATCTCGGAACGCATTGCAACCATCTGCCAGGGGTGCCTGCGTGACCCTGCAGCTGTGCGGCTGATAGCCGTCTCCAAGAAAAAGCCTGCTGTAGACATAGAGGCTGCGGCAAGCGCCGGGCAGAGGTTGTTCGGAGAAAGCTATGTGCAGGAGTGTGTTGCCAAGATTGATGAGGTAGGCACTGAGGTCGAATGGCACTTTATCGGCGCGCTGCAGACCAACAAGGTTAAATACCTGCGCGGCAAAGTGGCCATGATTCACTCGGTTGATCGCCTCTCCCTGGCAAAAGAGATAGATCGTCAGTGGGGCAAGGACGACGCCTGTGTCGACATTCTCCTCCAGGTCAACCTGGGCGAAGAGGAGAGCAAAGGGGGCACCACCGCTGAGGCCCTGGTCGACTTGGCTCGCAAGGTTGCGCCACTGCCGCACCTCCGCATCAAGGGCCTGATGGCCCTGCCTCCCTGGGGGGCTGACCCTGAAGAGGTGCGCCCTTACTTCCAGCAACTGCGTGAACTGGCAGAAACTATTGATGCCCTGGGCCTGCCAAAGGTCGCCATGCAGGAGCTCTCCATGGGCATGAGCCACGACTTTGAAGTGGCCATTGAAGAAGGCTCGACCATGGTACGCGTCGGCACTGCGATCTTTGGCGCAAGATAGAAACAAAGCTGTAAGCGATAGAGCCATAAGCTTTAAGTTTAGACCTTACAGCTTAAAGCTTACGGCTTATAGCTAATCCCCCTCAGACCTCAGGTTTAATATGTCTATTGATACATTCCTCTTCGATCTCGACGGTACCCTGGTCGATTCCATCCCCGATCTGACCAAGGCCATTAATCTGCTGCGAGAAGAACTTGACCTGCCTGCCGTCACCAGCGCCCAGGTCCGTGGTTATGTTGGCGACGGCGTTGGCCTCTTGCTACAGAGGGCTTTACCTGAAGAGCTGTTCAACCAGAACCGCCGCAAACGTTTCATGGAGATTTACACCGAGCATTTGACTGACGAAACGGTCATCTACCCCGGCATCATGGAGTTCCTCGCCATGCATAGCGACAAAGCTATGGCGGTGGTCACCAACAAGCCACAACACCTTGCCGACATCCTCGTTGAGCGCCTTGGTCTGTCGCCATTCTTTCTGCATATCATAGGAGCTGAGCTTGCCCTGCAGAGGAAACCGCATCCCGACATGGTTCATCATGCCCTGAAACTACTTGACTGTGATCCTGAACGAACCGTTCTGCTCGGCGATCATCATGTCGATCTGCGCGCCGCACATGCAGCCAAGGTCAAATCGTGCTTCTGTCACTGGGGGCTCGGCCACGACGATGGTCTGCGAGCAGATTTCCAGGCCGGACAGGCCACCGACCTGCCTCTCTTGTTTCCCGCAGGCGAGCCCTCTTGAGAGATGCCCACCTGACCCAAAAGGACGTTGCCCTCTTCTTCTTTCCCCTGCTGCTCAACGTCCAGTTGATGAGCGTTTCCCACTCGATCATCAACGCCGGACTGGCACGCCTGGAGGATGCTGTCGTGGTTCTGGCCGGATTCTCGGTCGCCATGGTTCTGCACCTCTTTGTCGCCTCGCCATCTTACCAAAACCATACGATTACCATTGCCATGGTGCGCGGCCGCAAATCTCTCATCGGCATGACCCTGTTTGTCTTCCTGATCGCCACCTGGGTCTCTATCCTGCTCGCCCTGCTTGCCTTCAGCCCGGTCGGCACCTTCATCCTTGATCACCTTCTCGGTGTTGCCCCCGAGGTCGCAAAAGGTGCCCGTGACACCCTGGCTTTACTGGTTTTCCTGCCCTTTATCACCGGTCTGCGCGGCCTCTTCCAGGGGCTGGTGATTCGTGCTCGCAGAACCAGCCTGGTTTCTTTTGCCACGGCAGTACGCATCATCATGCTCTTTGCCTATCTCTGGATCGGCCAGCTGTGGTTCACAGGCACCCAGGTTGCCGCCTTCGCCTTGCTCGGTTGCGTTGGCACAGAAACACTGGTTATCGGATTCTTCGCCTGGCGGGTAAAGCTCCCCGCTGAAACTGATGACGAAAATCGCTTTGTTGAAATTCTACGCTACGGGCTCCCCCTTGCCTTCTCATCGGGCCTGCAACAAACAGTGCCGTTAATTATCAACGCCATCATCAGCCGGCTCCCCGACGGCACTCTCGCCCTGGCAGCCTTTGGTGTCATCCGGGGCTTCCTCTTTCTTCTGGCCGGGCCGATGCGCAACCTGCAGCAGGCTTATCTGACGCTTGTGCACAAAGAAGAAGACAGCCAAACCCTGACGCGTTTTTTTCTAAAAGTCAGCGGCGGAATGGCTTTGATCATGCTGCTGCTTGCCTGGCCATTGAACGGCCCCATCCTCGGCACTGTCATGGGCCTGGACGCGGCCATGCAAGAATACATCGCCTGGCCCTTGACTGCCTGCGCCCTCTTCCCGTTTCTTTACGGTGCCGCCAACCTTTTACGTGGTTGGTTTGCCGGTGCTCATCTCACGGCGAGACTGGGCTATTCAACCTTCTACAAAGCCCTGTTGATGGTTGCTTTCTGGCCAGTTGTCACGCTTCAGATCCTTCCTCTCCCCGGCATCGCCGTGGCCATTTTCTTACTACTGCTTGCGGAACTTTGTGAAGCGGGATATCTTTACCGTCAGCGCGGCAAACTGTTAGAAAGGCGTGGGCTTGTGCCGCTTGATGCAAAAGCCGTAGAATACAGGGATGGAACCACGTGAGAAAAAACATCCCTGCCCGGACTGCAATTGCTGCCAATGGTGTTCCGATGATCGCTGCCGCCTCTGCCTAAAGCCCTCCCGAAGCTGTGGCCAGAAGCTCTCCATAGCCGAGCAGATTGCTCTTTACGAACAAATCAACGATAACGAAAGAAAACCATGATTATACGAGTTGGTATCAACGGCTTTGGCCGTATGGGGCGCCTGGCGTTAAGAGTGGCACTCGATTGTCCTGACTACGATATTGTTCATATCAATGAGGTTGCAGGTGGGCCGCGAACGGCAGCTCACCTCCTCGAGTTCGACTCTGTCCACGGCCGTTGGCAGCGTGACATTCAGTATACGGAAGGCGCTATTCAGGTTGACGGCCAGGCAATCAGTTTCAGTGAGTGTGCCAGTCCTTCTGAGATCAACTGGGAGGCTTACGATGTTGATATCGTCATCGAAGCCTCGGGAGCTTTTCGCACCACACAAGAGTTGGCCCCGCATTTCGAGAACGGCGCGCGTAAGGTGATCGTGGCGGCTCCGGTGAAATCGGGCGCTCTTAATGTGGTCATGGGCGTCAACGACGACCTTTACCAGGCTGACCAGCACCATCTGCTCACCGCGGCCTCCTGCACAACCAACTGCCTGGCTCCGGTGGTCAAGGTACTGCACGAACAGATCGGCATCGCCCACGGTGTGATCACCACCATCCATGACCAGACCAACACCCAGACGATTGTCGATGCTCCCCACAAAGACCTGCGCCGCGCCCGAGCTGCCAGCCTCTCTCTGATCCCGACCACCACCGGCTCGGCGACAGCGATCACCCTGATCTACCCCGAGCTTAAGGGCAAGCTCAACGGCCACGCCGTGCGTGTTCCCCTCTTGAACGCCTCGATCACCGATGCTGTTTTTGAGATGCAGGAAAAAGTCACCAATGAACAGATCAATCAACTCTTCCGCGAAGCAGAGAAAGCCGAGCTGCAGGGCATACTCGGCGTTGAAGAACGGCCGCTGGTCTCCGTCGATTTCAAGAGCGACCCGCGTTCGGCGATTGTCGATGCCTTATCAACCATGGTCGTTGATGACACACAACTCAAGCTGTTGGTCTGGTACGACAACGAGATGGGCTATGTCCACCGCATGATGGAACTCTGCAGCAAAGTAGCCCGATCCCTCTAACGATGGAGTTCAAGAAATAACACGCAAACATGAATGATCTGCGCAACTACTCTCTGGTAACCGGAGCCTACTGGGGCTTCACCCTGACCGACGGCGCTCTGCGCATGCTGGTCCTTTTGCATTTCCATCAAATCGGTTACACACCGATCCAGATCGCCCTGCTCTTTCTCCTTTACGAATTTTTCGGTGTTATCACCAACCTGATCGGCGGTTGGCTCGGCAGTCACTTCGGTTTAAAGAGCACCCTGTTTGCCGGACTCAGCCTGCAGGCTGCAGCCTTAGTGATGCTTGCCCTGCTCGACCAGAGCTGGTCTACAGCTTTTTCCGTGACCTATGTCATGGCTTCCCAGGCTCTTTCCGGCATCGCCAAAGATCTGACCAAGATGAGTTCTAAAAGTGCAATCAAGCAGCTGGTCCCTGCCGATGCCGAATCCACACTGTTCAGATGGGTCGCACTCCTGACCGGTTCTAAGAACGCCCTTAAAGGGGCCGGGTTCTTCCTTGGAGGAATGCTGCTCACCTGGGTTGGCTTTCGCGGAGCGCTTTTCTTAATGGCAGGAGGCCTGGTGGTTATCCTGATCTCTGCAGTGATCAATCTGCCACAGGAGATGGGCAGAGCCAAACAGAAGGTCAAGTTTGCGCACATCCTCGCCAAGGATCGTAACATCAACCTTCTCTCTGCTGCCCGGCTCTTCCTCTTTGGTTCCCGGGATATCTGGTTCGTGGTCGCACTACCTATCTTTCTTGCCACGTCGCTGCATTGGTCGCACAATCAAATCGGTGGCTTTCTGGCACTCTGGGTGATTGGCTACGGAGCCATTCAGGCATTGGCTCCCACACTGCTCAAAACCTTTCTGGGCAACAACCCGCCACGCGGTGGCAGTGCCAGAAACGCAGCTTTTCTTCTTGCCGGGCTGACAGCCATCATCGCCATCAGCGTACATTTAAACCTCGACCCCCGACTGGCGATCATCGGCGGTCTCGCGCTGTTCGGCCTGCTTTTCGCCATCAACTCCTCTATACACAGCTACCTGATTCTGGCTTATGCACATAAAGACCAGGTCGCGATGGATGTCGGCTTCTATTATATGGCGAACGCGTGCGGTCGCCTGATCGGCACAATCCTGTCGGGGATCATTTTTCAGTTTGCCGGACTGACCGGCTGTCTCTGGGTTTCCATGCTTTTCCTTCTGGCGGCAGCGACAATCTCCATGCAGTTCCCAAAAAAAACCCCTTCCTCCACCTGACCTGGCCACAAAGAATATCAAGGGGTGCGCAACATTCACATGGATGGTCTTCAGAAGATCTTTCAGAGCATGACGGACCTCCTGCAGATAAATAAGGTTTCTGCATAAATCGTATTAGGTGAATATGGTAAACTAACAGCAAGCCATCGTTTAATGACCTGATTCATTGCGCCACCCTACGGAGACCAACGTTCTCCCAACCACTTGAAAGGGCGTTACCATGTCGTCACGTAATGCTAAAATCATTCTGATTGCGACGATCATCATCCTGATTGTCGCTTTTTTCGTCTTTGATCTACAGCGCTTCCTGACCCTTGAATATCTCAAAGATCGGCAGCAAGCCTTTAGCGACTTCTATGCGGCCAACCGTCTCCTGACCATCGCCATTTACTTCATTCTCTATATCGTCGTCACAGCTCTCTCCCTTCCGGGCGCTGCAGTGATGACCCTTGCAGGCGGCGGACTACTCGGTTTCTGGACCGCCATGGTCACCGTCTCCTTTGCCAGCACTCTTGGTGCCACTTTGGCCTTTCTGGCCTCACGTTTTCTGCTGCGAGACTGGGTGCAGGGCAAGTTCGGAGACAAGCTCAAGGCGATCAATGAAGGTGTCGAGCGCGAGGGCTCCTTCTACCTCTTCACACTGCGTCTGGTGCCACTCTTTCCCTTCTTCGTTATCAACCTGGTTATGGGCCTGACGCCGATGCGTGCTGGAGCCTACTACCTG
This sequence comes from Deltaproteobacteria bacterium IMCC39524, assembly GCA_029667085.1. Lineage (NCBI taxonomy): Bacteria > Deltaproteobacteria > Deltaproteobacteria bacterium IMCC39524. The sequence goes on along the minus strand of JARUHJ010000003.1, from coordinate 323,574 downwards.
GTCAGCCAGATCGGCATGCTTCCCGGCACAGCGGTCTACGTCAACGCCGGCACCCAGCTTGGTCAGATCGAGAGTGCCGCGGGAATCCTTTCGCCAGGCATTCTGATCTCCTTCGTGTTGCTCGGGATCTTCCCGTTGATCGCCAAACGCATCATCGACATCATCAAAAGCCGTAAGGCCTTTGACGGCTGGGAAAAACCGGAGAAATTCGACTACAACCTGGTCGCGATCGGTGCCGGCTCCGGCGGCCTGGTCTCCGCCTATATCGCTGCAGCGGTTAAGGCCAAGGTCGCTCTGATTGAAAAGGACAAGATGGGCGGTGACTGCCTGAATACCGGCTGTGTGCCTAGTAAAGCCCTGATCCGCTCCGCCAAAATGATTTCCTATGCCAAGCGCGCCAAGGAGTTCGGCCTACAATCAGGCCATGTTGAATATGATTTTGGAGAGGTCATGGAACGGGTGCAGCGCGTCATCAAGAAGGTCGAGCCGCACGATTCCATTGAGCGTTACACGGCACTCGGCGTCGACTGTTTTACAGGTGAGGCCAAGATCACCTCGCCCTGGACGGTGGAAGTCGACGGTGAGACCTTGACCACGCGCAACATTATCGTCGCCACCGGCGCCAGTCCTTTGGTCCCGCCGATCACCGGCATCGAAAAGGTCGACTTTCTGACTTCCGACAACCTCTGGCAGCTGCGTCAGAACCCGGGCCGTCTGGTTGTTCTTGGCGGGGGGCCAATCGGCTCGGAGATGACTCAGGCCATGGCCCGCCTCGGTGCGGAAGTCACTCAGATTGAAATGTTGTCACGCATCATGAGCCGCGAAGATCCTGAAGTCTCCGAGTATGTTCAAAAACAGTTTAAAGCAGACGGGGTTCAAGTCCTGACTGGTCACACTGCCAAGGAAGTGGTCGTGGAGGGGCAAGAGAAAACTCTGCTCTGCGAGGCCAAGGGAGAGACGGTCAAGATTCCCTTTGACCACATCCTTGTCGCCATTGGTCGTCATCCCAATGTAACCGGCTTCGGCCTCGAAGAGCTCGGCGTTGAAATTTCTGCACGCGGAACCGTGGCCGTCGACCCGTTATTGCGCACCAACTTCCCCAACATCTTTGCCGTTGGAGATGTAGCCGGCCCCTACCAGTTCACCCACACCGCCTCACACATGGCCTGGTATGCGGCCGTCAATGCCCTCTTCGGCACCTTCAAGTCATTTAAAGTCGATTACAGCGTCATCCCATGGGCAACCTTCACCGACCCCGAGGTCGCCCGCGTTGGCCTCTCTGAGGACGAAGCAAAGGCGCAGAAGATTGCTTATGAAGTCACTCGCTACGGCCTCGATGATCTCGACCGTGCCATTGCAGATTCAGAAGATCATGGTTGGGTGAAGGTGCTGACCAAACCTGGCAGCGACAAACTACTTGGAGTTACCATCGTCGGCAGCCATGCCGGTGACCTGCTGGCTGAATATGTTCTGGCCATGAAGCATGGACTGGGCCTCAATAAAATTCTTGGCACCATCCATACCTATCCGACCATGTCAGAAGCAAACAAAGCGGCGGCAGGCGTGTGGAAGAAGGCTCATGCCCCGGAGAAGTTATTGGAGTGGGTGGAGAAGTTTCATACCTGGAGAAGAGGCTAAAAATTTAGAGTCGTAAACCAGTCTATATCCCAGTCGTCGCAACTCGACCTGACAGCACCGCCCTTGAACCGGCGAGGGCACATCAAGTCGAGACGACGATTCTTCATCCAGCCGACCTTGCGCCGAACCAAATTTGACGTTACAGAACGGCTACGAGCTTGCCTACTTCGGCAATTCCGTCAGGTAAATCCCGGCCATGCCATCTTCCTCGCTGCCATTTTCGATGCCCAGGCTGGCATTGACTGTCAGCCAGTTGCCGCGCAAGCTCTCACGCTCGATACCCAGCTCGAGAATAGTTGAGTTCTCAGGCGCCTCGGGGTCGAGTGTCTGCCCGTCCATGGTTGTATCGAGAAGGGTCTCGATGTTGACGGTCCCCCTCGGCCCCGGCCATCGGCCTAAGTAGATGCCGTCCACTGCATTCGTATAGACGCCATCAACAAAATCAGCCTTTTTGGCCTTGAAAGCGGCCTTAAAGGTCGCACCCCGCCCGGAAACGGCAACGAACGCCGAGGAACGCCAACGCGCCGGCTCGCCGTCTTCTTCGGACCCTTCTTCCGAGTGGCCACCACCCCTGCACGGAGTCATGCCCGAATAGTTCCAGAACAGGAAGTCATCGAATTGCGTACCGGTCTTTGTCGCGACCCATGTCCTTCGCGTATTTATGTCGTGAACGAAGAAGCCTTGATTGACCGGCACCTCTTTCTCCTGATAGCAACTTGTCCCATAGTTCGGGTCGGTCTTATCGGTGCAGATGCTGTTCGGGTCTCCCAGTTTTTCGTTCGTGCCTGCGCAGATCAGATTTTGATTGCAATAGGCAATACGGTCCTTATTGCCCTCCTCTGCGCAGTAGAGGCGCAGGGTCCTGGTTTCTGCTCCCCAGGCGCCCCAGAAACCGACAAAACGCCCATCGAAGGCGCCTCCTTCGCCGAGATTATTGAAGGTGTTATTTGCAGCCTCGCCAGGGACCTTTCCTCCGATATTTACCAACGTTGTAAGCGGTGGTTCAGGTTGCAGTGGCGCCAGGTAGATACCGCCCAGTGTCGGAGCGTCCTCGTTGTCAAAGCCGGCGAACACGACCCTCTCGTTCGCAGCGCTGGGTGGAGCGGTGGAGCCAAATATTGTATCGGTCCCCGGGATCAAGGTATCTGTGTTGTTGGCGATCATCACCACGGGCGAGGTGCCTCCGGCTGCTTCATTCTCCAACTGCCGGTAGTACACCCCGGTCTCGCCGCCCCGGTCTCCCGTGTAGTTGCCCTTGAAGACGATGATATTGCCCTTCGTCACAGAAGGCGACCCGGGGAAGACTTCGAAAAGGGTTCCGGGAAATTCGGGCTCCGGGACCTCGAAGAAAGAGAAATCCGAAACGTTGCCCAGCTTGCTTGCTCCCGTGATCAACTCTCTGAAGGGGTTGGTGTATATGCCTGTTGTGCCGGCCCGGGTCTCATCCCCTTCCTCACCATAGCGCCAGACCGGTTGATGGTTGCCCCGGGTGGCGATTGTGGCCGAGTTTTTGTCGATACGCGGGAAGGATGGGGTCTCGACGAAAGTGGTACCCAGGTTGTTGGGATCGGGCACCTTGGTCTTACGGGCGAGGATGCGGATTATCGAGCTGCCGTACACCGACATGTCGCGGGTGTAGATGCCATGCACCGGCTGGTTGCCATGCTCCGTGCCGCTACCCCCGTTGCTCCCGTTGCCTTTTCGGTCGTCATCAGCCGCGCCGTTATGGCCGTTGGTTTCTCCTTGTCCGCCGCGACTGCGGGCGCGGAAAACGACCAGCCCGTCTTCGTTGACCGACGGCGGGTTGTAGCTGTTAAACGGGCGGCACTTTTCGGGATCCAACTCACAGCCCCTGGTCGGCATGGAGTCGTTGTTGTTGACCACCGTGACCCAGTCAAAGGTCGCCGTGCGTTTCGCCTGAACGTTGCCGGCGAACAGGAGCATCCCCACCAGCCCGATACTGACAATCCCTGCAAGTCGCAATGTTTTCATAGTCTCCTCCTGTCAGGCGGCATGCTCATGGCATCATCCGTGGAAGAAAGGGCGAAGCACCACCCTTCCGAAAACATTTGGCGATCCCCTTCCCGGCCACCAGGGACCGGGGAAGGGGTAACTCCTTTTTCATGCTACAGGCTGATCTGATGACACACTTAGTGCTCACCACCTCCGCCACCGCCGGCCGCCCTGACGGTGCTGGAAGCGGTGACGTAGTTGTTACCCAGGTTCGGGTCTGCTGTTGGCGGGTCGGCCACAACCGTCGCGCTCCAGTTGATGCGGTTGCTGGTCGTGGTGATCGTGAAGTGCTGGGTAAAGGAAGCCGTCTGGCCCGCAAGAAGATCGGTGATAGTGAATTGCCAACTCCCGAGTTCTACGCCATTGGTGGCGACCACCGTAACGGTGCCGTTGGCTGGATCCGGACCCAAGTTAGTGACGTTCACGAAGAATTCCCTCTCCCCGCCGTTCACATAGTTCTTCGGCACCTGCAAGCCGGACTGCTCGCTGATCGAAAGGTCATAGAAGATATCGCCCGAGTCTGCGCAGTACAACGGTGTCTCGTAACCGGCCGGCAACGGATTGGAGTGCATGAAGTCGATGACCGCACGGGCGTCGTCCGCTGCTTGGGCAAAACCGTCGATGTTGACATCGTCGAAGGATTCATCTGCGAAGACGGCCGTCGTGATGGGGCCCTGCACGATCTCGAACGTAGGCGTAGGCGTTGGAGGGACCACTTCGGCGAGGTACTCGAACCAGCCGGCCACAGGCCCACTTCCGGGAATGTAGGCCGGATCAGGCAGCGCCCCGAAGTTCGTGTCACGGTTGTAGGCAAAGGCGCCGTAGTCCAGGAAGCACTTCTCCACCAGCTGGATGACACCCTGCACTTCTTCCCGATAGGTTTCGCATATCTTGGGATCAAGGGTGGTCGGCAAGCCGTCCAGGCCCATGATCTGGTTGAGGTAGGCCAACATGTCCACGTTGAACTCGCCGGTCTTGTCCGAGGCGGCACCGAGCGCCCTGGCCGCAGTCGTCAGGTAATCAGCGGTTAGTAGAGGAAGGGGCGCGCCAAGGGTCCCTGTCAATATGAGCTCCCTGTAGATCGCCAGATTTTGCAGCGGTGAATCGATTGCGCGGGAAGTGACCAAGTCATCTTCGACCTGGCTGGCGACAACTCGTCCGGCGGGGTCCAGAGTGAGGCAATCGGCTATAGACAGGTTCACAATGACGTCGTCCAGCTGTGATTCGAAAACTGTATCAGGAGAACGCGCTTCGTTGACCCGGCCGAAGTCCACTTCCTGTGTGCAGCCCGAACAGCCAGCCGCGACACCACAGGTGTACTGGTTGACAAGAACGACGTCAACGTTAGGATCATCATTCCCGTTGAGATCCTTGCCGTCAACCTGGCAATCAAGTGAGCATATGTTGGGATCCTCCAGATTGAAGGCGAGGGGCTGCCAACATAGCCCGCCGTCGACCAACTCACCCGTCTCGGGATCCTCGACCTGTACCTCAGGGGAGGGGATAGGGACACCATAATCATCACGATAGAGCATGATGAGATCACCGAAATCGGTTGTCCCACCACCACCGCCACCACCGCCGCCATTCCCAGCACCAGGCGGTCTTTCCGCTAAAACGTCTCCACTGAAGATAAGAAGTACCGCCATTACTGTGACAATAAGTGAATGTAATTTCATGATACACCTCCTACTAGTTAGCGCCAGGTTAAAGATCTCTGGACAAGTAAGGCAGAGCCTGAGCCACAACTAGCTTATCTCCAGAAAGACTTACCTAAAGCTTACTGATGAGTCCTGTCACGATCCTGGTCCTGGTCCTGATCTTGGTCTTTATCCTGATCCTGGTCTTTGTCCTGGTCGCGATCACGATCTCGATCTCTATCTTGATCTAAGTCCTGAACTTGACCCTGGTCACGTGTCTGCTCCATTGTACGTGAGCGCTCCATTTCCATGGCTCCTTTACCAAAGCCGCCTGTCTCACCAGGACTTCCCTGGCCTCCAGTACCACCGGAGCCACCACCGGAGTCACCACCGGAGTCACCACCGGAGCCACCACCGGAGCCACCACCGGAACCACCACCGGAGCCACCACCGGAGCCACCCCCCCTTGCCAGATAAATTCGTGCTTGGTCATCATCAGTATTCAAAGCTTGAGTTGGTGTTGCCCAAACAATCAGCAACATACACACAGAGAAAGCCATCAGGACTTTTATTGCTTTGAGTGTGCTTTTCATCACGGTTCTCCTCTATTCAATTTATCGACTGGTTAGTTTGTTCATTTTCTTGGTTCGGCATAAACCATCAATCTCCTCAAAAAAGATCCAAACCTTCATTTTCCCTCGTACTCGGCAGCGAAGGTCATTCAGTTATCAGACGCTCTAACAGAAGTCGCCTGTTATTCCTAAGGCCACAACGGATTAATTCACGTTAAGATTGTATCGATTCTGTGGGGGGTAACAATGATGTGGATGGTTATAAAAATGAGGCAGAGGTATTGCTACTGATGATGCGGAAAAATAACCAAAGGTCTAACGGATCAATTCTTAAGAAGGACAGTGCCTTTTGTCGCCAGGGCAGCAAGTTGAGCGCGATTTTCGACACCGAGAGTCCTGAAAATGCGGCCGAGATGGGCCTTGATCGTCGGCAGGCTCAAACAGAGCTTGTCGGCAATCTCCTTGTTAGAGTCACCTGCGGCAACCAGCTGAATGATTCTTCTGTCCTGGTCGCTCAATTTGTGAAAGCTCTTGCTGCCAGACATTAACGGGCCCTTTTCAAGCAAGAGGTGTAAATGCTTTTGACAGAGCCAGACTTCGCCCTGATGAACTCTCCTCAGAGCTTTGCAGAAGTTGTTGACATCAAGATCGCATGAGATAATGCCGAGAACACCGTGACAGTAGAGCAGGCACGAGAGTTCGCTGTCACATGTCCCCTGATCGAAATAAATAAATTTGGCTTCAATGTAGTTTTGTTTTAATTCGAGAATATCTTCCCGCGAGATGAACAAAACAACGTCCGGGTCTTCAACAGTCGGCCCGAAGAAATGGTCTCCCATGAGTGTTTCGGGGACGTTCTCGCCGATGAGACTCTTTACTCCCTCGGCGAGAATCTTATTATTGATGGAAACAAGGACCTTCACGTTTTCCTAATACCCTCCCGGGGGAGATTACAATTCTTTAACATAATAACAGGAAATACGCTCTCCGCCGAGTGAGGTTGTAAAATAATTGAGTAGAGACCCCGATCGGAAACGAGGCCAGGTGACACTGGCAAGTGGAACAAACTGCTGTTGACAAAAACGCTGTCAATGTATTGTCGTGAGGAGGGATGGTCAAAAGGTGAGGGTTTTCATAACTGCACCTGGTTTCTTTTGAACGCCTCAGATTGCCAGGTATAAAAATTTTTAGCGTAGAGTGTTCAAACTCCAATCGTAATCCAAAAACTCAATCCGTAGCGCAACCTCTCTCAACTTTTCAGCACTCTCCGCATCATCAGTAATCCAATCCCCATGCGTACGAAAAAAATCATGTAGAGAATCGTAGCCGCGCCAACCTTTGGAGAAATCCTCGGCATACCAGTCAAAGATACTTGAAATTTCAAGTGTACCGGTTTTGGCATCGAAGCGATTGCGGTTTCGATCGTTAAGGAACCGCCCTGTGCTTTCAAGCAATTGCTGATCAAGCTTCTCGGCCACGAAAGCCTCATCAAGCAACGCCGGACAACCGATGGAGGCACAGTTGACGGCAAAATGAATCAAGGGCTCATCGTAACGCCCCGAACCACGGATCAGGTCGTGCTCGATACCATCGAGGTTTTGTGATTCGCCAAGCAGGTGAAAGAACTTTCTCTTCCAGGGAGAAGAAAAAAGCGAACCGAGCTCCTTGATCGATGTGAGCTCGGGGTATTCGGTCAGAATCAGTTCGACGGTAAAAGCATTGTAGGCATTGATGAGGAATGCCAGCTGCTGCTCACGACTGAAAGTATCGAACTCGGCACGCGTCACCGCAGAGATGTTGAAGAGATAGCGCTTCAGAAAATCGTGAGTTTCCTGAAATCCGTCATAATTGACCTGGGAGGCAGTGCGGTTGAGATTCCAATGAACATTGTTTTTCACCAACAGGCTCCAGGCGGCATGTTCATGGTCAAAGGGCTCAGCTTGACCGGGAACGGGTACAAGCAGCAGAAGTACAGCGGCAAGCAGAAGGATTCCACCCAACAGTTGTTTGCGAAAAAGAGTCATACCGAACTCCTGTCCTGGTCAGGCTAAGAAACCGTCAAAGAGGTGATCGCGCCTCGCAGGGAATCTTAACCTGGCAAAGACCACAAGGGGTGGCACCGGTACCATAATGGTCGCGCACATAGGGCGTGGTGACATTGCGGATATAATCAAAGCATTTCGGTTTGTCATGGCCATCGACAGTAATTGCCTTAGCCGGGCAGCGTTTCATGCAAACACCGCAGCTTCCCTTCGCATACCAAAGACACCAGTCCTGGTGGCCTGCGTAAGGGCGAGGTGTCGCCTCAAGGCTCATTTTGACGACAACAGAACCGAAGCGAACCGCCTTACCGACCCGGGTAATCAAACCATCGGACAAACCAAAAGTACCAAGCCCGGCAACCCAGGCCGTATGCCTTTCCGACCAATTGGAGGCAATGCCGAAGCGTTCGCTCTGGCGATAATCGAAGCCAGGCAAGCGCTCCGGGGCCACCGCCGGATAGCCAGCCTGCGTTAACTGTTCGGCCAAGTGCAGGCGCAAAGTACAATTAAAGTCCTCACCATGGAAACGGGAACGAGCCCATCGCTCGGCGGGGAATTCGGTCTCTAACGCTTGATCAACTCGGGTCGCTTTGGTCTGGGGAAGGATATAGCAGATAACCGCCAAGACAGACGAAACTATCTCTTCATCGGGATAAACCAGTTTGTAAGCTTCTTCAGGAGTCCAGTAAAACTCGCCGATGTCATGTTTCAACTGGCTAAAAAGAGGATCATCGCCACGAGCATAGGCAAACTGAGGCACATCCCATGCGGGTTCACCCGTGCCATCCTCCAGGCTGTTGGCCGATGAAGAACAGAAATCACGGACAATTTTTTCGATCCAGCTTTTGGCCTGCTCCTGGTCAGTGGTCATGAAGCGATCCTTCTCATAAGGGGAAATGACAGAACCATGTATAAAATACGGAGGCCTCTACGATGGCAATGGGATGGATAGCGCCTCTTCACAACGGTCCCAAGTGATTTATGTCTGATAAGTCGAGATAACAACACTGGCCGCTTCATCGCGCAGGGGAATCAAGGATTGGTATTTTTCTGAGGTGAACCAGTCATTCAAAACAGTTTGATTGGAAAATTCGATAACAACAACCAGGTCTTTATCCTGCTGACCGGCAAGGACTTCTAGAAGTTTCCCCCGAAAAAGGATTTTCGCTTCAAAAGGAGCCAGAGATTCCCGGACTCCCGTCACATACTCCTGCCAGAGGCCTTGATTCCTAACCTTGATCTGTCCGACAAGATAAGCAGCCATTGAGCCCTCCTCTAAAACCTCGATCCGGGCTGACGCAAAAATTCAAGCTCTGCTTCCGTAGACACCCTGCCCAGCACCTCGTTCCGGTGGGGGTAGCGTCCAAACCTCTCGATTATCACCTTGTGCTTCAGCTCGTATTCGAAACTCCCCTGCTGACCATTACGGCGGAACAGCTCTACCGCTTCCTCATGGATTTGCAACGACTCGCTGTGCATAAAGGGCATGTAGATAAAATTTCTCTCGACTGGACTCAACAATTGATCGGCGCCGAGCGAAATCGCTTCCTGTGATAGAGCCAGCGCCAGAGGGTCATAGGCGAAGGACAACGGCGAGCCGCGGAACATGTTTCGTGAGAACTGGTCCAGGACTATTATTTCAGCCAGCCGCCCGGAAGCACTTTTTCGCCAACCGGAGAGTTCACAACGCGCTGCACGATCATGAATTTCTGAGAACCGGACGATGATCAATTGATCCAGTTCGGGGGCTTTGACCCACCACTGCTTCGGTTCAAGCTCTTCAAACCAGAACTTTAGGATTTCCTGGTGCATTGACGACCTCAAAGGGGCTTCAATAATAATCAGGCAGCCTCTGTGCGGGGCAGCCCCCCGAGCAGCGAATCATTTGAGCTGCCGAAATAACGATAAATAATATTACCTTAAGGAAGGCACCGACAACAGTCGAAATCCGGAACAGCCAAATTTGAGTAGCATTAAACCTCCTGTTATCCTCAGTATAGACAAAGTTTGAGATCGTACAATAGTCTGTTATGCTTCATAAATATGGAATTCTAACTGAAAGGATGAATGAGATAATGAGTAATTTAACGCGAACTATGGGATTGATGCTCGTCGTATTATTGCTTGCCGCCTGTTCCAGCACCACAATGAGTGGCTCATGGTCAGACCCGGCTTTCACCAAGAAAGTCAAAAACGTCTACATAATAGGCATCTCCAAGGATGAGACCCGCAGGAGGATTTTTGAGGACACCTTCGGTCGCCAGCTGGCCAGCCAGGGCATAAAAACTTTCTCCAGCTACAAGGACCTGCCGAATAATCAGGAGGCAGACCGTGAAGCCATTATTCAGAGGATGAAAGCGGAAGGCTGTGACTCGGTCATCCTGACCAAACTGATCGATACAAGAAAAGAAACGGTGACGTCACCTGGCCGTGTATCTGGCTACTCTTCTGGACCCTACTACGGGGGCAGGCGTGGCGGCGGAGGCTACTATGGAGACAGAGGCTACTACAACAACTGGGGTAACTACTACAGCAGAAGAACCGACATTGTCTACGAGCCACCAACATCTACAGAATTTGTTATCGCAACGGTTGAATCGGTTATGTACGACCTGGAAAGCGAGGAGATGATCTGGTCAGGCCAGCTCGAAACGGTCATTGAGGGGAGCTTCGAGAAAATGGTCCTGGACTTTGTAAACACTGTCAGTAAAGACCTCACAGAAAAAGGCATCATCTAACATCCGTCCGTTCTGACAAGAGAACGCCAAGTATTCTTTCAAACGGCCTGTGCATACAGGCCGTTTTTCTATTTTCGACACTTCATAAAATAGAACCTCAGAGATTAAAGGTTCATTTCAGGTGGAGAGGTTTATCGCTGAGTTGTGTGATCATGTACCTTTTTTTAACGCCTTGCAACCTGACACCGTTGGCCTTTTCATGAGAGCTGACAACCATGATTCGAATGCCAGAGGCACCGCCGAATGGGCAGAGTCTTATGAACAAGAACAAAAGTGCGGCATGCAGGACACTTTTCTCTGCTTCCCTTGCTTCGGCCATATCTTCCTTTACACTATAACAAGAACAAAATCCCACTTTGCCATGATCTTTGGAGCTCAGTATGAAGACTCCAGCAACCGGCCATGACCGTCTTCCGGATCGGAGCAGTACGAAGGTTCTTTACGACCAGCAGCTACCGGTCTATAAGGCGTCATTGCAGCAACTTGCCCAGGATGTTCGTCTGATCCTTGAACCGCAGGGTCTCACTCCGGCCATCAAGTACCGCATCAAAAGCTTTCAGGCCTACTTCGACAAGCTTCGCAAGCAGAACAAAACCAACGACAGCCGACGCATGGTGACGATCAATGATTTCTTCGGCTTGCGTATCATCTGTCCTTTTCTCGAAGACATAGAAACGGTTTCCAACCTGCTTGCCACCCACTTTGAAGTTCTCGATACAGAATGTAAAGCCAATAAGCACTCTTTCCGCGAGTTCGGCTATGATTCTGTCCATCTGACCCTGCGTATGGAAGCGACCCAGACCGGCCGTTCCATGCCTGGGGTGCGTAAAGTCTGTGAAGTCCAGTTGCGCACTATTCTTCAGGATGCCTGGGCCGAGGTTGAGCATGAGCTGGTCTACAAATCGGATATTTCCTTGCCCAACCAATCAATTCGCCGCAAGTTGGCCTCGTTGAATGCCACCCTGACCCTTTCCGACCTGATCTTTCAGGAGATTCGGGACTACCAGAAAGAGATCCGCCAGCATGGTCGAAAACGCCGTGCCAGCGTCGAGAAGGAAGCTCTGGAACAGGAGTTGATAGCCATATCTCATCCCACGACAACAGAACCACCGGCTCGCATTGGGCCGATCCCGTCAAGCATGGCCAGCCACCTGGAAAAAACCATGCTGCGCGCCTTGAAAGCCCACAGCAATCATGACCTCGAAAACGCAATCGCGCTGTACGGTCAACTCCTCGGCATGCAACTGGAACGCAAAATGCGCGGCTTGGTTTACAACCACAGGGGCATGGCCTACTTTGCTATGGGTAGTCATCAGCGCGCGCTCAAGGACTTTTTTAGTGCAATCAGCTACGACCCCGAAAGTGACCGGGGCTATGCGAATCGTGGTCTCTGCTACCGTGTTATGAAAAAATACGAAAAAGCACTGAAAGACTTCGACCAGGCACTGATTATCAATCCGAATCGTCCCGACAGCTACTTCGGTCGGGCCCAGACCCATTACGATATGCAGCAATTTGAGCTGGCCCTGGCCGACTGCGAGAAGGCACTGCTCATCCATTCCGGCTATCAACCGGCCAGGGCGCTGATCAAGGCCCTGCGCAGCGAACAAACCTGACTCACAACTCAAGTGCTTGTCTTAAAGAAAGACCCTCTGTATCATGCCCGCACACTCTTTCCCTTACGATTAAGTTGTTAGCATGCACGATAACCATTGCAGAGCAGAGCTTCAGGAAAAAGCTTTTGCAGCAGTCCGCCGCGCCGAAAGGCGAGCGCGGGATTTTTATGCGATCAAACTACCGGAAGCCTCGATAGATTTTTCCCTGCGCGGCCGTTGTGCTGGCCAGGCTATCGTTGAAAGGACGGGGTCGACCCGTCTGCGCATCAACCTGAAACTCCTCGGTGAAAATCTGGATGATTATCTGGCTCAGACCATACCCCATGAAGTCGCCCACCTGGTCGCCAACTGGCAGGCGCAAAAAAAACGACTAAAGCCAAGGCCGCACGGCACAGAGTGGCAGGCGATTATGCGCAACTGTTTCGGTCTTGAGGCAAAACGCTGCCACAGCTACCGGACCACGCCAGCCCGAATCGTACAAAGACCCTTTCTCTACGCTTGCAGCTGTCGAAAGCACCGCCTGACCAGCATCATGCACAACAAGATCGGTCTCAGCTATCAAGCCCTCTGCAAAGCCTGTAAAACGCCACTGCAATTTATCGACAGACAAAAACCCTGACTGGCGTTTTCGGTGTTACGATTTGACAATTCGTAACACTTTCCTCTTGACCGAACCCCTTTCGGACAATAAAATGATGACTCTGATCCTATTAACTGCACAACTGTCCCGCCTTTCTGCAGGATTTCACGTTACCCTGTTGACGAGTGAGCTTTAATTGAGCACAGCGTGACAAAGGAAGATCAACGATGCACATGGCAGATGCACTCGTATCCCCTGCCGTAGGAGGTGCGTTCTGGGCGGCCGCCGCCGGAACCATCGCTTACTGCTCGGCCCGCGTACGCAAGGACCTTGATGATCGCAAGGTGCCGCTTATGGGTGTGCTTGGGGCCTTCGTTTTCGCTGCGCAGATGATCAATTTCACCATCCCGGCAACCGGATCAAGTGGCCATCTCGGCGGCGGTCTCCTGCTGGCCATCTTGCTCGGTCCCTCTGCCGCATACCTGACCATCGCTTCGGTGCTGATGATTCAGGCGCTCTTTTTCGCCGATGGCGGATTGCTTGCGCTCGGCTGCAACATCTTCAATCTCGGGGTCTTCCCCGCTTTCATTGCTTACCCCTTAATCTACAAGAAGCTGGTCGGTCGTGATCCACGTCAATCCCGGATGGTCGCCGCATCAATTCTCGCCGCGGTTGTGGCCCTTCAGTTCGGCTCCCTGGGGGTGGTCTTGCAAACCGTGCTTTCCGGCGTCGCCGCGTTGCCCTTTGATACCTTCCTCCTGCTTATGCAACCGATCCACCTGGGTATCGGCGTGGTCGAAGGGGTGGTCACTGCGCTGGTTGTCTCCTTCATTTACCAGGCTCGCCCGGAGATCCTGGAGAGTACCTTGCAGCAGAAACCCCTTGGTGACTTACCGATAAAATCGCTGCTGGCGACCTTTCTGGTTGCGACCCTGCTGATCGGCGGGGTGCTATCGTGGTTTGTTTCCGAGAACCCGGATGGACTGGAATGGTCGATTGCCAAAGTCACCGGAACTCCCGAGTTACCAGAGGCAGAACACAGAGAACACCAGCGGCTCGCCAAAATTCAGGAAGAGACAGCCCTCCTCCCTGATTATGCGATCCCTACTGAAGAAGGAGAGGCTCGCTCTGCTGCTACCGAGAGAATGGGTACCAGCCTTTCCGGTCTCCTCGGCGGCGCGATGACCCTGATCGTTTGTAGCCTGGTCGGCGTGTTTTTGAAGAGACGAAGTGCAGCGCAGCGGAAAGAGGCTTAAGATGCTGTCAATTGACGGCTCCTTTCTCGATTTCAAGCAGCTTGATCTGCTTGCCCTGCGCCAGACTCCTGTGCACCGCCTTGACCCCCGGGCTAAGGTATTGACAACCCTTTGCTTTATCGTCTGCGTAGTTTCCTTCGATCGTTACCAGATCTCGGCCATGCTGCCCTTTATGATTTACCCAGCCGTATTGATGGCGGTCGGTGATTTGCCTTTCGGCTATATCCTGCGCAAGATCATCATCGTAATTCCCTTTGCCCTTTTGATTGGTCTCTTCAACCCGGTTTTTGATCGCCAGGTGCTTATGCAAATCGGCTCACTCGATATCTGGGGTGGCTGGATCTCCTGTTTCTCGATCCTGATTCGCGCTATTCTTACGGCAAGCGCGGCGATTATCCTGGTGGCGATTACCGGTTTTCCGGCAATCTGCGAAGCTCTTGAAAAGTTGAAGATGCCGCAGACCTTTGCCGTACAATTGCTCTTTCTATACCGCTACATCTTCGTCCTTACAGACGAAGGCGTCCGTACTGCAAGGGCCCGTCAATTACGCACCTTCGGTAACCGGGGCCTCGGCATCCGGCACTTCGGTTCTCTTGTCGGTCACCTGCTGTTGCGCACCTGGGAACGTGCTGAACGTATTCATATGGCGATGCTGGCCCGTGGTTTTGCCGGCGAAGTCCACTCTTCCCGACGGCCAAGTCACTTCGGCCGCACCGAAGTGTTGTTCATGGCAGGCTGGATCACACTTTTCATTCTGCTGCGCCTTTTCAATGCCCCGCAATTTCTCGGCGGCCTTTTCACAGGAACCATGCCATGAGTCACCATATTGTCCACGTCAAGAACCTGCAGCACGTTTACCCTGATCAAACAGTTGCTTTGCAAGAGGTTTCTTTTCTGATTCACCATGGTGAATCGGTAGGAATCATCGGCGCCAATGGTGCAGGCAAGTCAACCTTGCTGCTTCACCTGAATGGTTATCTTGCCGCAACCTCGGGAGAGATCATCATTGGCGACGACACCCTGTCGAAGGAGACTTTGCCCGAGATCAGACGCACCGTCGGCATGGTGTTTCAGGATCCGGAAGACCAGCTTTTCATGCCCACGGTTTTCGATGACGTCGCCTTTGGCCCCTTGAATATGGGCCTCTCTCACGAGGAAATCGAAGCCAGAGTTACGGAAGCGCTGGAAAGAGTGGATGCTGTGGAGTTACGCAACAAGCCCCCATACCATCTCTCGGGTGGGGAGAAGAAGCGTGTGGCGATCGCCACCGTTCTGTCAATGCTGCCGGAAATTCTGGTGCTTGATGAACCAACCAATGGACTTGATCCCCACGCCCGGCGTCAATTGATCGCCCTGCTCCAGGCTTTCCATCATACGCGCATTGTCACCAGCCATGATCTCGACATGATCCTGGAACTGTGCGATCGAACCATCGTCCTGCACGAAGGTCTGGTGATGGCAGACGGGCCGACCATGGAAATTTTCAACAACGATGAGCTGCTCAAAACCTGTCGGCTTGAAAAACCTTTTGCCATGCAGAGCTGTCCGGTCTGCTCTCCAGGCAAACAGACCTCTCCAAAGCAGCCCCCCCTGGTAGCACCTCACAGCAGTAAACCTCACGACCATCATCACGATCACTAGCCTGGTCGAATAGTCACAACTTTAATGTGTATACACTTTTTTCGCCAATGACCCGCAAAAAGAGTGTGTTAAACTGCGTTTAGAAAGCTATGTGGTAGAGTTTCTATCGTTAGCTGACTCAACCCAGGCGATACTGTCGCCGGGAATAAACAGGGCGCTGTATACAGCGCCCCCGACAACCCATTTTTCGGAGGGTAAACACCCATGAATGTTCACGAATATCAGGCCAAGGCAATTCTGCGGAATTTCGGGGTTCCGGTTCCGGAAGGACATGTGGTCTACAACAGTAATTCGGCCCGGGATTGGGCCAAGCGCCTCGGCGAAGGTCCTTATGCGGTCAAAGCCCAGATTCATGCCGGCGGGCGTGGCAAGGGCGGCGGCGTCAAGATCGCCAAAACGGCCGATGAGGCCAAGCAATTTACCCGTGAGATGTTCGGTATGACCCTGGTGACTCCCCAGACCGGACCCGAGGGCAAATTTGTTAAACGTGTGCTGATCGAAAAAGGTTGCAACATTGCCGACGAATTCTACGTCTCTTTCCTGGTCGACCGTGCCACTGACATGGTCACCCTGATGGCTTCTGCCGAAGGCGGCATGGACATCGAGGAAGTCGCCGCCAAGACTCCGGAGAAACTTTTCTTCGAAGCAATCGATCCAGTCGTCGGCCTGACGTCTTTCCAGGCCCGCAAGGTGGCCTTCAAGCTCGGCTTCGAAATCGCCCAGGTCAAGCAGGCGGTTCCCCTGCTGAGGAACCTGTACCAGACTTTTGTCGAAACTGATTGTTCCCTGCTTGAGATCAACCCTTTGGTCCTGACCGGCGAAGGCAAACTGCTCTGTCTCGATGCCAAAATCAATTTTGATGAGAACGCACTCTTCCGCCATCTCCGGATTCGCGACCTGCGCGATTATGACGAAGAAGATCCGATGGAGATCGAAGCCTCCCAATACGACCTCTCCTACATTGCTCTTGATGGCAACATCGGCTGCATGGTCAATGGCGCCGGCTTGGCGATGGCGACCATGGATATCATCAAGCACTATGGTGGTGATCCGGCGAACTTCCTTGATGTAGGGGGCGGCGCGACCATCGAGCGTGTTACGGAAGCCTTCAAGATTATCCTCTCCGACGAAAAGGTTGAAGGAATTCTGGTCAACATCTTCGGTGGCATCATGAAATGTGATGTTATTGCGACAGGAGTCATCGAAGGCGCCAAACAAGTCGGCGTCAAGGTCCCCTTGGTTGTTCGCCTCGAAGGGACCAACGTCGATCTGGGCAAGAAGCTGCTGGCAGAATCGGGCTTGAATATTGTCAGTGCTGATGGCATGGCTGATGCGGCTGAAAAGATCGTCAAAGCCGTCAAGGAGGAGAGACAACAATGAGCATATTGATCAATAAACATACCAAGGTCATCACCCAGGGGATCACCGGCACCACCGGTCTCTTTCATGCTCAGGGCGCCCGTGACTATGGCACACAGATGGTTGGTGGAGTCACCCCCGGTAAAGGCGGCACCGAGATCGATGGTTTCCCGGTTTTCAATACGGTCGAAGACGCAGTCAAAGAAACCGGCGCCAACGCCTCGGTTATCTATGTGCCACCAGTCGGCAGTGCTGACGCGATCATGGAAGCGGTTGATGCCGGTGTCGAGCTGGTGATCTGTATCACCGAAGGGGTTCCGGTGCTGGACATGGTCAAGGTGAAGAGATACATGGAAGGCAAGAATTGCCGCCTGGTAGGGCCCAACTGTCCGGGTGTGATTACTCCGGGCGCGTGCAAGATCGGCATCATGCCCGGTTACATTCACAAACCGGGCCCGGTCGGTGTTGTCTCCCGCTCCGGAACCCTGACCTACGAAGCTGTCTGGCAGCTGACAACCCGTGGCATCGGTCAAACCACCTGCGTCGGCATCGGTGGTGATCCGGTTAACGGCACAAGCCATCTCGACGTCTTGAAAATGTTTGAGGACGACCCGGCGACCGAGGCGATTATCATGATCGGCGAGATCGGTGGTGATGCCGAAGAGCAGGCCGCGGCCTTTGTTCGCGACCATATGACCAAGCCGGTCGCGGCCTTTATCGCCGGCGCGACCGCACCCACCGGTAAACGTATGGGACATGCCGGCGCGATCATTTCCGGCGGCAAGGGCGATGCCGCCAGTAAGAAAGCGTTTCTCGCCGAATGCGGTGTCAGTGTTGCCGACAGTCCAGCCGAGATGGCCGATGCACTGCTTAAGATCTGGCAGCCTTGAGAAAGAACCGTTCTCTGAGATTTCTCTACCATCATTTCTTTACAGATAAACCACAAAGCAACCCCCGCATTTTCGAATGCGGGGGTTGTCAGTGATCTGAACCGGCTCAATAGCCGGCCCTTTCTCTCTCTTTTTTTTTTTTGGGGGGGGGGTAGCAACAATGCGTTTCCTTAAGCGCAGAAAACTTTTCAGCTATGGGCTCAAGGGGGAAATCGCGCAAAGATCCGGGATTTGAAAAGGATCCAGGGTGACTCCGTCTCTGTGCACACGCACCACGTGGCCACAAAGCTCTGTATCAAAGTCTGTTTCTATCAGGCGCCCTCCGACACATTCAATCTGCACAGCACACTCTTGCAAGCGAGGTGCAATCGCGGCTATCCCCGAAAGACATGAATAGTTCAGTTCTTCCTCAGCCTGCAGACAGAACTTGCCTTTGTCCATAATTCTGCTGATCGTCTCAAGGTCGCCTTCCTGGGGTACATTCAGGATAAAGTCACCGCCCGGCCAATAACACGAATCAGAATCGAAGCAACCACACCAAGCCGTACGAAGACGAGGTAAGGAACCACCAACCAATGCAATCCAGGAAGTGACCAGCACCAGAGGCTTACCGTCAGGACCATACCAGCTGATCAACCCGGCAGGACGCCAGGCAACAGGAGCTTTTGTTCCATAAGGCGGCTCATTCATAGTCAACACCCTTACTACGTATGAAAAGTGTTATTATTATACGTCATTTCCTCACACCACAAAAGCCTAACAACAACTAAGTTCTTGACAAGTAAAATAAACTTTAATAAGAATTCTACCAACTAAGTTTTAAGGAGATTACTATATGCGCTTATCGACTAAAAGCCGCTATGGCCTGCGAGCTCTCTTTGACATGGCCTACCATGCCGGCAGCTTGCCTGCGCAAATCAAGGACATAAGCCGTCGTCAGAACATCTCTCCACGCTACCTGGAGCAAATTTTTCAAGACCTCAAACGTGGCGGCCTGCTGAAAAGCCGAAGAGGGCCCCAGGGCGGCTATTTCCTGTCTCGAAAACCACACGAAATCACTGTTTACCAGATCATCATGGCGGCAGAAGGTGAGATGGCCCTGGTCGACTGCATCAAATCGGGAAAAGGCTGCAAGAAAGAATGTGACATGGAAGCCGAATGCGTGACCCAGAATGTCTGGAGAGAAGCAAGCAAGCGTCTCAATGACTACCTGGAGTCCGTCACGCTGAAAGATCTATGCGACGATGCACAGAAGATGGGGGTAGAAAAAGAGCTTGACCATCGCTTCATGTATTTCATTTAAGCGACTGGCAACGACGATCGCCAAAGCGCGAAAGGCTCTCTGAAGAGAGCGAACCAGTCGCCACTATGATCTCTGGAAGAACCAGAGATAACATTTCATTCACGGAACAGGACTCCGGCTCACCAGACGGAGTCCTTAATTATCTCATGACTATTGATAGCAAATTTGAAAAGCTGAAAGACATTCTCACTGAACTGGGTTCGGCCGTGGTCGCTTTTTCAGGCGGCGTCGACTCAACGTTCCTGCTTCAGACAGCTCGCGACGTCCTCGGCGCCGAACGTGTTATTGCACTTACAGCAACCTCGCCGACCTACCCAAGCTACGAGTTTAACGAAAGCGTAAAGCTGGCCAAGGATCTCGGGGTCCAGCAGTTGGTTGTCGACAGCAACGAGCTGTTGATCCCAGGCTTTGCCGACAACCCGCCCCGCCGCTGCTACCACTGCAAGAAAGAGCTCTTTGAAATCTGCATGCTTAAAGCGAAAGAGCTAGGATATGCAGAAGTCCTCGACGGCTCGAACCTGGATGACCTCGATGACTACCGACCAGGCCGGGAAGCGGCCAAAGAGATGAAAGTTCGCTCTCCTTTGCTCGAAGCGGAGCTGACTAAAGAAGACATCCGTGTCTTGAGCCGCCGTAGCGGACTGCCGACAGCGGAAAAACAAGCCTTCGCATGCCTGGCCTCACGCTTCCCCTACGGCACCCGCATTACCGCAGAGCGCCTGCAACAGATTGATCTCTGCGAGACATTCATGCGGGAAAATAATTTTCATACCTTTCGCGTTCGCTATCACAATGAAACAGCCCGCATAGAAGTTGCCCTTGACGAGCTGCCGCGAATCGTTGATGATCAAATGCGTGAAAAAATCCTGACCGTTTTCAAAGGTGCCGGATTTACCTACGTGGCCCTTGACCTTCAAGGCTACCGCACGGGTAGCATGAATGAAGGTGATGCCCTGAAAGAAGCCTGAACCGTATAGCTCAGGAGAACCCATGCCACACACCAGAGCCCTGTTATCAATCTGTTTCTGTGCCGGCCTGCTTGCTGGACTCTGCAGCAGTCTGGTTGCCTGGCAATCGGGGCAGATGGGGCTTCCTGCCATGGCTGGCGTTCGCATAAACCCCTCTCTGAGTCCGGACTGGATCTATTCACGCATGATCTGGGGCGGCCTCTGGGGTTTGGTTTATTTTCTGGTGATTGGCCCTCTCAAATCCCGCCGCCACTGGGCCCGCAAGGGCTTGTGGATCAGCTTTCTGCCGACTGCATTTCAGCTCCTTTATGTCTATCCCTATATGACCAGCTACGGTTGGTTCGGTCTTGAACTCGGTCAACTGACCCCGCTCTTCATCTTTGCCTATAACCTGGTCTGGGGACTCTGCACCGGAATCTTCTGTCGACTCTTCTGGGGGCGTGGTTAAAGTTGCGCCTCCTGGCTCTTCTTCTTTGCCTGAGCTGCATTCTGGCCCTGTCCGCCTGTGCGGAAGAATCAGGACCTGCTCTGCAAGGCACAGTCACCTGGATCTACGACGGGGACACCCTCGAGGTAGACCCGCACGGCAAAGTCCGCCTGATCGGTATCGACACACCGGAAAGAGAAAATTCCAAGCGCGACAGTTATCTCATCAAAAAAGGAATTTCAGCCGCCAGACAAAGAGAGTTCTATCAACAAGCCAAAGCCTTCAACATCAAACAGGTCAAAGGTCAACATGTGACCCTGACCCTCGACGACCCTGAACGTGATCGGCACGGCCGGCTACTTGCCTATCTCCACCTCCCTGATGGTCGAATGCTTAATCGCGTGTTGCTCGAGCAAGGCCTGGCGGTTGTTTACAGAAGATTTTCTTTCCGCATGAAAGAGGATTTCTTAACTGCCGAAACAGAAGCGATGAAGAACAAACAAGGTCTTTGGAAATAAAGCGGAGGCTGTAAGCTGTAAGCTGTAAGCTGTAAGCTGTAAGCTGGGGACTGGGGACTGGGGACTGGGGACTGGCTCAGTTTCAAGAAGGAGGAAGAGGTGGTCAAGCGTTGTACTTGGTGCGGCAGCGACCCGTTATATGTCGCCTACCACGATGAAGATTGGGGCGTTCCTGTCTATGAGAATCAACAGCTCTTCGAGATGCTAATTCTCGAAGGAGCGCAAGCCGGTCTCAGCTGGCTGACCATTTTGAAAAAACGTGAGAACTACCGCAAGGCGTTTCATAACTTTGATGCGGCCACAATAGCGGCCTACGACCAGAAAGAGATCGACCGTCTGATGCAGGACGCCGGCATCGTGCGCAACCGGCTCAAAATCGAAGCAACCATTAAAAATGCCCGTGGCTTTCTACAGCTCCGTGAAGAGTTCAATTCTTTCGCAAACTACCTCTGGCGCTTTGTTGATGGCAAACCGATCATCAATGCCTGGCAAGACCACTCCGCTATCCCAGCCAATACGCAGATCTCCGATCAGCTGAGCAAAGACCTCAAAAAGCGTGGCTTTAACTTTGTTGGTTCAACCATCTGCTACGCATTCATGCAGTCCATCGGCATGGTCAATGACCACACCACCGACTGTTTCCGTTACGAACAAATCAACCAGTTAACGAAATAAGAGAGCCATCATGATTGCGGTCATTTTCGAAGTTCAGCTCAAGGAAGGCAAACAGGAGGAATATCTGCAGATCGCCGCTGAATTGAGAGAGCATCTGGTTCGTTTTGATGGATTTATTTCCATCGAACGCTTTTCCAGTTTGTCTGAAGAGCGCAAGCTTTGTTCTCTATCTTTCTGGGAGGACGAAGCTTCCGTCAAACAGTGGCGCGAGTTTGGCATGCATCGCTTGGCACAGGAGAAAGGCAAATCGGAATTTTTTGCTGATTTCAGGATTCGTGTTGCGGAGGTTGTGCGGGATTACGGGATGAAGAGCGGTAAAGACGCATCAAAGCCACATGGGCCAGGCTGACAAACTTTCCCCTGAATAACGGGCTTTTGGTTATTCGTTTTTGCTTGCCCTACTCATCCTCACCAAACAAGCCCATCTGGTCAAAGCGGTGTTTTTCAACCTTAAACGGCAAGGGGAAGTAACGAGGACACTCGAGCAAAAGGTTGGCCGCCGGCTGTTTGCAGTTACGCAAACACTTCAGGCAGAGAGGATTCAGTGCTTTTTCGTCAGGAGAGGGCTTCATAGTTCTGTCCAATCAAGGTCACGCCTTCACCATATCAGGACAAAGACTCGCTGGTAAAGAGATCATTTAGTTTCCTGATGACTTTTCAAGCACTTCAGCAACAACTGTTTCGATACGCGACATAACCGTATTCTCTGGCTCCAGGTCGATCTCAACACGCCTTTCAGGCAGCGTATGACGGTAAAGAGGATCGTAGTAATTCACCATCAACTCACCGACCAACTCCGTCCAGTTGCCTTCTTCCAGAAGCTGAAGGTAATGATTCATCGTCTCTTTGCCCAATTTGTCCTTTAGGGCCTTGATCGGCTGGACGAACTCATTTTTGAGTTTATCCACGGCAGGATAGTCAGCCAGGATGTTTCTGACTCTTGCTTCCAAAGAAGCATTAATCCAGATCGAGGTCTCAAGCTGCAAAGCCTTGTAAAACCTGGGTGGTAGAGCGACCCTCCCGATATGACGGCTTTCGCCCTCTGCCAAAACGTAGGCATCACGAGGGATTTTACGTAATTCATCCCACAACAGGGCTTCGAACATCTTCTGGCCCGGTTGCGGGGGCAAGCCAAGGTTGCCGAAAGCGCTGCCACGGTGATTGGCCAGGCCTTCCAGATCAACAACAGGATAACCCTTCTCCGCCAGCTGCTTCAGGTATTCCGTTTTACCAACCCCCGTCAGGCCGCGAAAGACCAGCAATCGCCCCCACTCACCATGCTCGAAGAAATCGAGGACCATGCGTCGGAAGCCCTTATGCCCCCCTGACAACTGGCGGGCAGGAACACCGGCAAGTTCAAGGAACTGTACCAGGGCCAGACTGCGCATGCCACCACGCCAGCAGAAGACAACCACCGGCTGTGATGTCCCTGCTTGCAGAGCAGCCACCCGGTCAACCATTGCCGGGATTTTGGGCGCAACGATTTGCACACCACGCCGTCGTGCCTGCTGCTTGCCAACCTGCTTGTAAAGGGTGCCGACTTCTTGCCGTTCCGCATTATCAAGAATCGGCACATTGATCGCACCGGGAATGGTCGCCTCAACAAATTCATCTGGACTGCGGGCATCAACCAGCAAGGCGCCTTTATTGCGCAGGGTCAGGGCTTGTTCAAGGGATATGGATAGTGACATAGGACTC